>JACQYL010000048.1:54006-95949 GCA_016208165.1 Deltaproteobacteria bacterium | reverse complement strand
CCCCCACATGCACGATTCGGTCAGAAGGAATAACGCTATCGAGTCCAAGGCCGGAGCCGATACCCACCAGTATCCCGAGCGCATCCGAATCCAACAGATAGTTGGTCCGGCCGCCGTGTGTCGGTTTTCGTAAGAACCTGTAACCGGGACTGTGCTGAAAGTGCTCGGGCATGTACGACATGTTGCCCGTGCGCTTTACTCGGTCGGAATGGAGGAAAGTTTGGGCCTCGCGGCTGATCCAGTAGGATCGGATATTCCCGTCGCAGATCCGGAAGAAGCTCATGGGCGGATGAGCCTTCTCCAGCACCAGGATGGGTTGGGACCGGTCGTCGAATCGCTCTCTGCCCACAAAGTCCAGATAAGCTTCCATGTCCACCCCTTCGGGCGCAATGGCCAGCCACTCCCCCAGATCGTGCTCCATCAGCCTTTCGGGAACAAACCTCCCTCCCCGGGCCACCTTTTCCGCCGTCCGGAAGTCGTCCTCGGTGTCGATATCCACCGCTTCTTCCAGGGTCGTATGGAGTTTGTACACGCGTTCCGTTATGGCGAGCCCATAACGGCCCCACAGGTCCTCCATGCAGTTCCTGTGCTGGAACAGGTAGGTGCATACGTTGCACGCACAGTAGATGGGCGGCATGGCGAAGAACCGTTTCACGCCGTTTTCCACGGGAAAGTAGTAGTCCATGCTGGCGGTTTCGTGGGAAGTCATGGATTCCACCCGCCAGGGATACCGGGTGAGGATCTGATGGACGGCTTCGTGGATCTTGTCGACCTTCCGGAAGGGATAGGTGGGCATGAACAAGCCGGACCATTCCATTTGGGGGCGATGGTCCAGATAGTGCCGCTGCACGTCGGTCAGCAGAGCATCATCACCCGCAAGCGCTTCCGGCCTGTTCAGTATTCGAACGTCCTTCCCGGAATAGAAGTGCCGCACCACGTCCGCGACTTCGTCGCTTTCAGTGGAAACGGTAATATCCGAAAAGACTTCCGAGTTCAGCAGGACGTCCAGGGTCCAGCAGATCAGAGGCCGGCCTTCGAGCGGCTTGATGTTTTTCTTTTTCAGTCTTTTGGACCCCAGGCGGGCCGGCACCAAAGCGCCGATTTTCATGGTCTCTCCTGAAATAGTTTTTGCGTCATTCCGCAAGCATGTTGAAAAGAAACCCTATGGTGCGCGATCAGGCTTCGCTGCGGTATGCCCTGACGCGTGCGCACCCTACAGCACTTTTCCGTTTAAGCCCCTCGCCTTGACTCTCTCCCCCGACGGTCGGGGAATCGCAGGTTCCGTGGGGGGGGGGTTCAAACCAGGCGTCGACCCGCTATGCCCTGGCGAACCCGGCCCTTGTACAAATTACGGAACATCTCCTGTACCCAGGTCCAAGGACAAAAGGTGACTGTACTTCATAACTCGCAGGGCTGTGTGACGCCATAGGCCGCGTCGGACCTCTTGTTGCTGCGCAACGCGGACAACGAGTTGTCCGCGCCACCCCTGAATGAAACGCTGTCCCCAGGTTCCGTACATCCGGGCTGAATCGAATCCAATCATCGATGGCTGCAATATACAAGGTTGGGTTGAGCGCAGCGAAACCCAACAAATCCAATACGTTGGGTTACGCTCGCATCGCTCGCTAACCCAACCTACCGATATATCCAGACGCGGGTGGTGATTGAATTCCCCCGGCATTGAACCACTCCGGGCGGAGGGACGGCTCGTTGTCCGAACCATGCAACCTTCCGATTTATGACGTACGGTCACCTCCTGTCGTCCGACCCGGACAACAAGTAGTCCGGGCCACCCATCCATCACGATCGATCCCTGCCGGCCTTCTCTCTTCGGGCTAAGCGAATACGATCCTGTCCTTGCCCAGGCGTTTAGCAGTATACATATTGCCGTCCGCGCGCTTCACGAATTCAGCCGGGTCTTCTCCCGGGTTGTATGCCGCGATGCCGATGCTCAGAGTAACGCGTCCCGCGTTATCGATCTCTTCCCGGGAGAGAGCGGTTTCCCTCCAGTCTTTTCTGAGCCGGTCCGCAACGGAAACGGCCTGTTCCGCATCGGTTTCCGGTAACAGGATAATGAATTCCTCGCCTCCGTAACGATAGGCCGAATCCGAAGCTCGGAGTTCTTGTTTAATGACCCTTCCAAGTTCTTCGAGAACCATATCTCCTGCCGCATGCCCGTGCGTGTCATTGTAGAGTTTGAAATCATCGATATCCATCAGGAGCAAGGACAGCGGATGCCCATATCGGAGGGCCCGATGTGTTTCTTCGGTCAACTGATCGCCGAAATGTCTCTGATTGTACAGTTTGGTCAATTCATCGGTAATGCTCAGCAGTTTGTACCGTTCCCTGCTCTTCTCCAGTTCCGAGATGAGTTCATCACGCTCTTCCAGCAAGGCTCGCTTCTGAAAATACAATTGGAGAACGGCGATGGTAAGCAAGGTCAGGGTCAGGTACACAATCAGGATGACGGTGCGAATCGCCAATAGCTTCCGGCCGACCACTTCCGCGATCACATCTACTCCCACTAGGGCTACGGTGTGGCCATGCTTGTCTTTGATCGGAGCGTAGCCGGACATGAGGTCGGGATAGGGCGGGTCCGGAGTCACGTCCAAATCGGCGGCCGGCTGATACCAGGCCGCCAACAATTGAGGAAAGGATGATGCGTCGTAATAGGCGCCCGGTGGATTCCCCACCTCTTCGGGATCGATGGCGCCGTTTCCGTTCTGGTCGAAAGTGGCCTCGTCCACTACGTACTCATAGTCCGTGGCCTTCGCGTCGGCTTTCGTCGATTTTCGCATGATGTAGACGTAGCGCACGTCCATATTCGTATCCGCTATGCGCTGCATGAATGCTTGAATGCGAAAGTACGATGCCTTTCCCGCGTCTTCGGCTTTCCGTATGCCGTTTACTTCTTCCGGATCGATGCCGGCGGCCGTGGCTATGGCCACGCCCATGGCATGGTACCTGATTTCACTGATTATCGCCCTTCTCGCGACCATGTAAAGGAAGGTAAAGAGAACCAGAATGATGGCCGACACAAACAGATAACCGACCCACCGTTTTCGGGTGATTCCTGAGAAAAAGAACGCCAACACACTGAGCAGCGCCCAGACGGCGAGGGTTGATATCTGGAAGTGGGCCAGTCGCTTACGGACCGAATCCGACGAAATGCCGACGCTCACGACGGCAACCGTGTCGCCGCGCGCGTCCTTTATAGGAGAGTAGGCCGAAATCTGAACGTGTCTCAAGGACTGGAAATACGAGTTCGTATCGGCAACCGGATGGTACCTCGCCTTGTTCAAACTGCCGTGACTCGAATCGTTGAAAAGTGCTCCGGGAAGGTGTCTGACCTCATCTCTCTCGAAGCGATCGTTGCCGTTGAGATCTTTCGTCTTGTCGTCCGCAACGTACACGTACCTTACCCGTCCGGACACGTTTGTAGGAACCGGACGGATCATGCATAGGCAGACCACGTCTTGATTGGAATCGGAAATGCGCTTCAAAAAGGACTGGACCCGGACATATTCAGGCTTGTCGATGTCCTCCGCAGTCCGGATCCGGTCGAGATCTTCAAGGTCTACGCCGGAGGCCGTGGCAAGGGCCACGCCAACCGCGCGCTGGCTTAGTTCGCTGAACAACAAGTGACGCGCCACCAGATACATCAGGCTGAGTACGACAAAGATGCTTACAGACACCAGTACAAAATTCGTCCAAAGCCTGCTTTTGGCGCCACGCCATGGGAAATGAAAACTTCCAGCCTTGATACCGGAGTTCTCGGGATTTCGATGTATGGTTTTTTTCTTGCTCTCCAGCTTCTCTTCGGTCTCAGGCATAGCAACTTTCCAACGAGAGCTTCGGGTGCATAGCGCGGAACAACGTTGTTCCGGGGAGCCGGTTCGATGGAATTCGCACCGCCCCCATGGTATCGAACGAGCATTCCGTTGCCGGAATAGCCTAAGTGCTTTCTACCGGGGAATCCTTCTGGAACATTTCGCCGCACTTCCTTCAATCGTCTTTGGCATGGGCGCGTGTCGGAACGACACACCCGAGTGCTCAGGTCCCGGTGTTCCGGACGTTCGGCCGCGATCGAAACCAGGCGATCGTCTCTCCAACCGTGAATAGCGAGCCGGCAACCACCACCACTCCATTCAGTTGAACGGCCCTGTCCATGGCTCGGTCCACGGCATCCCCCAGATGGTCCGTCATGTAAACGCGGGGATGCACTTGCCGTGCGTGCCGGTAGAGCACGCCCGGTTCGGCGGCCCGGGCATAGGCCGGTCTGGTGCAGATGATCTCGTAGGCCGAAGGGGCGATGATGCCCATCATCTCAGCGATGTCCTTGTCATGCATAATGCCGAGCACCAGTACGATCTTCCTTCCGGGGAACCGGTCCTCCAGCGTTTCCTTCAGGCTCACCAGCGCCCCTGGATTGTGGGCCCCGTCCACGACTACTATGGGATCCCGGTGCATTAGTTGGAAACGGCCCGGCCAGTAAACCCGGGACAGCCCTTCACGGATGGCGTCTTCATTCCAGGGAAAACCATTCGGATCGAGCAGGCTCAGGGCGGCCAGGGCGAGGGACATATTCTGCCTTTGAATCGGCCCCTCGAGATTGGGACGGAGTCCGGTCACGCGCCGTTCGAATCCCTCATACGTGCTTAGCTCCTGTTCTTGCAGGATCTTGAAATCACGACCGGCCAGATAGAACGGGCTTTTCTGACGCCGGCAAGTCTCTTCGAACAGACGGATCACCTCGGGTTGTTTTGCTGCGGAGACCACAGGCACTCCGGGTTTGATGATGCCCGCTTTTTCATAGGCGATCTGTTCGATGGTAGCGCCCAAATATTCCGTGTGCTCCACGGATATGTTCGTAATTATACTGACCATAGGTTCTATTACATTCGTAGCGTCGAGCCGCCCCCCCAGACCGACTTCCATTATGGCCGGATCGGTCCTCTCTTCACGGAAATACAAAAGCGCCATGGCCGTTGTATATTCGAAAAACGTGGGAGGTTCCCGGTGGTCCACCACCGCTTTGACTCGAGCCATAAGATCCGTGACCCGGTCCCGGGAAACCATTTCGGGACCGATGCGGAATCGCTCTTCGAAATCCACCAGGTGAGGGGAAGAATAGAACCCTACCCTATAGCCTGCTTGGGTCAGGATCGCCGATACCATGGCCGATACGGATCCTTTTCCGTTCGTGCCTCCTACATGTATGGTCCTGAGCCCCTCGTGCGGGTTGCCTAGGCGGTCCAGCAGACTGCGAGTATTCGAAAGACCGAGCTTGATGCCGAATTTCTGTAAGTCGTAAGCCCAATCAAGAAGCTGCCGATAGTCTTCCATGTGGATTGCTTTTTTGCCTCTGTATGAAATGGTCGATTGAGAAGGGCCGGCCCGATCCTAATGCCGGAAGCCGGCGAAAGACGTCTTCCCCCGCGATTTCCATTTTGTAACAATGATTCGGTCGGATCAGGTCGGAACTTTAAGAAAAAATTCGAGGATAGCGTCAACCATGTCGTCAATGGTGTAGGCTTCCGGCTGAACGCGGGGTCTCAAACCATGCTTCCGAGCCGTCTCAGCGGTAATGGGACCTATGCAGGCCACGATAACATCTTCGAGAAGACCGGCCGCTTCGCCGGGCTCGAACATCTGTATGAAATTCGTCACGGTGCTGGATGACGTAAACGTGATCATGTCGACCTTATGGTCTTTAAGGCGCCGGCGGACTTCATCGAGCCGATCGGAGGGCATGACGGTCTCGTACGCGGTTACAACGTGAACCTTTGCGCCGGCTTCGGCCAGTTTCTGGGGAAGTATCTCGCGCGCCTCTTTGGCCCTGGGTATGAGTATCCATTCGCCGGGTTTCAAACGCGGTCTCAGTTCCTCAATAATGCCCTCAGCCCGATACTCGGAGGGCATGAAATCGACGCGGAGTCCTCTGGCCTGGATGGCGTCGGCCGTTGCCGGGCCGATGGCTCCTATTTTCAGTCCGTGTAACACGCGCACATCCTGGCCGTTTTTTTGGATTCGGTCGAAAAAGTAGTGCACCCCGTTCACGCTGGTAAAAAGCAGCCACGAAAATTCGGACAGGGTATTCAAAGCCAGATCCACTTCGTCCCATGAACCGGGAGGCGCCGTTTCGATAGTGGGGAAAAGGATGCATTCGGCGCCGTACTCCTCGAGGCGAGCGGTGAACTCGCTGGCCTGTTGTCTTGCTCGGGTCACGAGGATGGTGCGCCCGAAAAGAGGTCTGCGTTCGAACCAGTTCAGTTGGTCACGGAGAGAGACGACCCGGCCCACCACGATGATACTCGGAGGCTTGACTTCCGCCTTTTCGCAAGCGGCTACAATGGTATCCAGCGTACCGGTGACCGTTCTTTGCTCGGGCGTGGAGCCACGATAGATCACGGCCACAGGTGTGTCCGCGGGCCGCCCGAACCGTACGAGTTGTCCGGCAATGTCCGGCAGGTTTCGAACCCCCATCAGGAAAACAAGCGTGTCCACTCCCGTGGCCAGTCGGTCCCACCGGATGCTGGACTCGGGTTTGGTGGGATCTTCGTGACCGGTTATGAAAGCAACGCTCGACGCCCATCGTCTGTCAGTCAGAGGAATGCCCGCAAACGAGGGCACGGCAATGGCCGAGGTGACGCCGGGTACGACTTCGAACGGTATACCCGCGGCCTGAAGTTCGGAAGCCTCCTCGCCGCCACGACCGAAAATGTAAGGATCTCCGCCTTTCAGGCGCACAACGATTTTGTTCTCGCGCGCCAGACGTATGAGCAGTAGATTGATTTCCTCCTGAGGCAGGGCATGCCGGCCGGCCTGCTTTCCGACATATATGCGTTCCGCCGAGGGTGACGCGTGGTCCATGATGGCCGCGTTGGCAAGGTAATCGTAGACGATAACCTCGGCTCTTTTGATACGATCGAGCGCTCTGAGAGTAATCAGTTCGGGATCTCCCGGTCCGGCGCCCACAAGATAGACCATACCTCTTGTCATGGATTCGTGTTCCCGTTAGAGCGATTCGGTCATGGAATAAAACCGAGTTAAGATGTCGCGTCCTCCATCGTCCAAGACCGCTTCCGCCAAGCTTGTGCCCAAGTTGTCCGCGTCCTCGGGCGAGGCGGAACCGGACTTGCGAACGGCCCGGCTGCCGTCCAATTCCGACACAAATCCGGTTAGATCCAAGGCGCCGTCCCTAAGCGTTCCTTTGGCGGCGATGGGAACCTGACAGTCTCCCTCGAGCCGTCTCAAAAACGCACGCTCCGCCTTAACCGCAATCTCCGTGTGCGGATGGTTCAGGAAGGATATAAGGTCCAGGGTCCGAGGGTCGTCCTGCCTGATCTCCAGCCCCAAGGCCCCCTGCCCTATGGCCGGCAACATTTCTTCCGTTGATAATATACGGCTGATCCGATCTTCAAACCCCAGTCGTTTCAGGCCCGCCGCAGCGAGGATGATCGCGTCCAGATAGGTTATGCGCATTCTGGACAATCGGGAATCCACATTACCCCGAACAGGGACCACTTCCAGGTCGGGCCGCTTCTCCAGAAGCTGAGCTTGACGGCGCAGTGAACTCGTCCCGACCCGCGCCCCCAGGCGCAGATCCTCCAACGTAACGGCATACGTCGACACCAGTGCATCGCGAGGATCCTCGCGTTCCGTTATGGCTCCCAGCATAAGCCCTTGTGGAAGGTCCACGGGAACGTCTTTCATGCTGTGAACCGCCAAGTCCGCTTCGCCCTTCAGCAGCGCGTCTTCCAGTTCTTTCACGAAAAGCCCCTTGCCCCCCACATTGGCCAGGGCTGTGTCCAAAATGCGATCGCCCTTCGTTTTGAGACGAACCAGTTTGACGCGCAGTGCAGGATGCCGGGCTTCCAACTGTTTTTTGACAGCTTCCGCCTGCCATAAGGCTAGAGGGCTTCCCCGAGTAGCGATTTTGAACGATGTCATAATAGGTTGGCACCTGTCGGTGGGGTATCCGTTCACAACGAATCCATCAATAGCTTCCTGTCAATAAAAAAGCAAGACCTCTCAGTCTTGCTTGGAATACGTATCCTTCGTTTGCAGGACTAGTGGCACGTCGAGCAGGAAGTTGCCGAGCAACCGCCGCATCCCGAGCCGGAGGAACTCACGTATTTACCTTCGTTCTTGTGGCTGCATGCGGACATCAATCGAACAACGTCCTCGCACCGGCATTGGGGGCATTGCGCCGTGTCCGCGGACCCGATGATCAGTGTTTCGAATTCGCAGTCACAGGCTTTGCACCGGTATTCATATATAGGCATGATTTCCTCCTCGTTTCGAACAGCTTATATCTGTAAAAAACAATATACATTTAGGAAATACGTTTCAAGGACCGTGGAACAGAAGATTCAAATTGCGCTCGTTTTTCGCGCCGCCGCTTCAGGTCGGCGCCCCCTCCCCATGGGCATTCATCTATTCCGACCGCAACCTTCGTTGTTGGCCGTCCGCACGGAAATGGTAAACGCGACGGATTGGGAACACATCATCCGATCGAAGGATCGCAACTCGCCTCGAGGATGGCGGCTGCAAGCAGAGGGAACATGATTTCATGGTGTCCGGTGAGATGAAATCCTTTGCCCCCCTCCTGGGTCGGCCGTTGGACGACGTTGGTGATGGGCCTGTAGTGACGCACGAAGTCCATGTTCGCCGTGGTAAAATGAGATACCTGGTGGCCCAGGTTTCGAACGAGGCTCAGGGCTTTCAGGAACACTTCGGGAAGAATCACCGCGGACCCGAGATTGATGAGGACGCCTCCCTCCAACTGGGACACCAGCCGGGCGAAAATGCGAAAATCCAGATGAGAAGCCGCCCCGGTCCGGTCGGGCCGAAAGGACGGGTGCATATGCACGATGTCCGTGCCTATGGCTACGTGCACCGTAACCGGAATGCCCAGACGGGCGCCGGCAGCCAGGATGCTTACGTCCTTGTACGGCAGATTTTTTCTCAGGATGGCATGCCCCACGGCGGCCCCAAGTCCCATGCCTTCGTCCGTTCCGGACTCCACGGCCGTGTTGATCAGCGTGGCCGTCTCCTCCGCCATGCCGAAACCGCCCTCTCCGAGCACAGCGCCTACGTCTTCGGACGTTTTACCCGCCATGGCCACCTCGGAATCATGGATGATCCCCGCGCCGTTCATGGCCAGTCCCGATATGAAGCCGTGCTCCATCAGATCGACGATCACCGGATTCAGTCCCACTTTTATGGGATGGGCCCCCATGGCCAGAAGTATCGATTTGCCCGCTTTGCGCGCGCAAGCGATACGTTCCGCCAACTCGTTAAAATCGGCCGCGGCAAGAATACTTGGGAGCTTTTTCAGGAAATCGCGAAGGGTTCCGCCACATTGCCAAGGTGCGCCGAAATCCGACAGATGCACTTTGCTTTTTCGGCTCGACAGGCTCGTGGTGCGAAGGTCCCGCAAATCTATGGGATCAATGGCCATGGGACGGCTCCTGAAACAGGATGGTTTCAACCAGATCGCAGATTACATGGCTCGCCAGGATGTGAAGCTCCTGGATGCGGGGCGTATCCAGACCTCGGACGATGATGGGCAGATCCGAAAGCTCGCCGGCTTTTCCTCCATCCTTCCCGAGAAGCGCAATCGAGTACATACCAAGCTGCCGACTCATGCCGAGACCTCGAAGTACGTTGGGCGAGCCTCCGCTGGTGCTGAGGGCCCACGCCACGTCCCCTTTTTGGCCCAACGCCTTGAGCTGTCGGCTGAACACGGATTCGAAGTCGAAATCATTTCCAATGCTGGTCAAAACCGACGAGTCCGTGGTGATCGCCACGGCCGGCAGGCCGGGCCTTTCCATCCGATACCTGTTTACAAATTCCGCCGCAATGTGTTGCGCATCCGCGGCGCTGCCACCGTTACCAAACAAAAGCAAGCGATTACCCCTGCTAAAGGCCAGAGCTATGACTTTAGCAGCCTTTACCAACAGATCCAGCCCTTCTCTCATAAACGCCTGTTTTATCGAGATCGATTCCTCGAACACCGTTCGCGCTCTTAGCTCCAATATCCGGTTGTCCCAATCGTGCATAGTGGATTTCCGCTTTCATTTATTGGGGAGCTAACGCCGATTGGAGCGCCTTGCACACGTCGACCAGCTCCGATTCAAGTATGGTTCTCACGTCGAGCAGTATTCGATCCTGTTCTATGCGGCAGACGAGTGGCAACGGAAGCCTCCGCAAGCGGTCTTCGATCTTTGCCGCGGACAGGCCGGCCTTGGGCGTGAGAGCCACTAGCCGGGTGGGCAGATCCATTTCGGGGAGCGCGCCACCTCCTACCCTGGACGAGCCGTCAACAACCGCCAGATCCACAACCCCTGCGGGAATCGCGTTTCGAATGCGGCGTTTCAAACGTTGCGCTCTGTTGTTCAACTCCTCTACCGAAGCCGTTATCATGGCCACGGTGGGGATATACTTTCGGGCTTCCTCTTCGTCCCGATAAAGCATCAGGGTGGCTTCCAGGGCGGCCAAAGTGAGTTTGTCGATGCGAACGGCCCGATTCAGGGGATTTTTCTTCACCTGATCCACGAATCGTTTCTTTCCGAGAATCAGACCGGCCTGAGGCCCTCCTAAGAGTTTGTCGCCGCTGAATGTGGCCACGTCGACCCCTGTGCGAATCGTCTCCTGCACCGTAGGCTCCTTGGTGAGCCCATAGTTCGATAAGTCCAGAAAACACCCGCTGCCGAGATCTTTCATGACCGGGATGCCGTGCTTTTCGCCTAGTTTGACGAGGTCCGCCAGAGGTACATCCTGTGTGAATCCTATGATCCTGAAATTACTGGTGTGTACTTTCAAAAACAGGGCGGTCGATTCTGTGACGGCATTCTCGTAGTCTTTGGGGTGGGTTTTGTTGGTGGTTCCCACCTCCACCATGTGAGCGCCGCTCCGGGCCATTACGTCCGGGATGCGAAACGAACCTCCGATTTCGACGAGTTCTCCCCGGGAGACCACCGCTTCACGACCTTTTGCCAGGGTCTCGAGTACCAGGAAAACGGCTGCCGCGTTGTTGTTCACAACCAAGGCGGATTCGGCGCCCGTAAGCTCTTTGAGGACGTCTTCAACGTGAGAATATCGCGACCCGCGCCTGCCCGCGTCCAAGTCGAACTCGAGGTTCGAATAGTGTGAACTCAACTCAGCGATCCTCGAATCTCCGGCTCATCGCCCTCAGGCGCCTCGAGGATTTTGCGGCGAATGCTCTCCAGCACCTGTCGCACGGTCTCTTTGACCAGAGAACGAGGCGTCCCCTTGGTGAGTTGGCCAAGATCTTCGTCTCGAAGCAGTTCGTCTACCGACGGCAGGTTTTTCAAGATGGCCTGTTTGGACATGATCGATCCATTCCTACTCGAGGTCCGGTTATACGAACTCGCTGACGTCCCCTTGACCGACCCGGATGACCTCCGGTTCCTCTCCCACGAGTGAGATGACGCTCGAAGGCCCGGACACCAGGTAACCGCCATCCACTATCAGATCGACCTTGCCCCTGAACAGCTCTTCAATCAAGTACGGATCCGGCGGCGATTCCCCCTCAGGGGTCGTGGCGCTGGTGGTAATGATGGGGTTGCCAAGTTCTTTTACAATTCCCAGGCAGATAGCGTTGTCGGGCACCCGGATGCCAACGGTTTTACGCTTGGTCATGGCTATCCTCGGAACCAGTTTCGTGCCTTCGAGAATAAACGTGTAGGGACCGGGAAGCAAACGGCGCATGGTCTTGTACGAATAGTTGGTCACTTTTGCGTAACTGGCAATATCGGAAAGATCCGAACAGATGAAACTGAATGGTTTGCCTTGGGGACGTTGCTTGATCTGATATATTCTCTCGATAGCTTTCTTGTTCATGAGATCGCAACCGATCCCATACACAGTGTCCGTAGGATAGATGATCACTCCCCCGTCCTTCAGTTCGGCGGCGACCTGGCGAAGCAACCTTCCTTGAGGATTCACGTTGTTTATTCGCAATGTCATGGTCTTCTTTGACATGGAACGCTTCTATAGAGGTTTCATCCTTAAAAGTCAACGGATTTGAGGTGGTTGAACAATGGGTGGAGAAACGCGCAAAGGCGGTGGCGAGGAGACCGGGGCTTTCTGTCGCTCTTTGGACCCTAATCAGAATCCAAACAGTGGACAGCGATGATCCGCTTGTCATGATCCGGAAAGAGCTTCATCTTACCGTCTTCGCGCTCAATATTTCTCTCAGTTTAATGGAAAGTGTCGTTATATCAAAAGGTTTCTGAAGAAACCCGTCGCATCCTCGCTTGAGTATCTCATTCGCCTGGCCATCGAGGCTGTAACCCGAGCAAAGCAAAACCTTTACTCGAGGATCCATTTTCTTGAGCGCATCATGCGTCTCTCCGCCGCTCATCCCCGGCATAATCATGTCCAGAATAACCAGGTCGATGCCGCTCATATTGTCGCGATAGATGTCCAGAGCCTCGGCGCCGTTGCGAGCGACCAAAGGCCGGTACCCCAGAGTCCGTAGGATTTGTTCTCCTACCTCCAAAATCTCCATTTCATCGTCTACAAAGAGAATGGTCTCCGTGCCTTTCTGGGGCACATCCGACCCCTTGGTTTCTAGTGAAACCGGCTTCCCTGAAGCAGGTAAATAGATGGTAAAGCTGCTTCCCTTGCCCTTTTGACTGGCAACATCGATATAGCCGCCGTGATTCTTGATGATACCATAGGCGGACGCAAGCCCGAGACCGGTCCCCCGGCCCCTCTCCTTGGTGGTGAAGAACGGGTCGAATATCCTTTTCAGCGTACCTTCATCCATCCCGATTCCAGTATCCGCGATAACGATCTTGAGATACCGACCGGGCCTGAGTCCCCAAAGTTGTGCGGTGTCCGCGTGCACGGTCACCGATTCCGTTCTTATGAGCAATTTCCCGCCATCAGGCATGGCTTGCCAAGCGTTAACATAGATGTTCAGCAGCACCTGTTCGATCTGCCCTCGGTCCGCCTCGACGGTCCAGGCATTCGGTTCAAGTTGCTTGTGTATCTCGATCTCCCTTCTTGTGCGGCCGAACATATCGGAGCTATATTCAATGAGTTCATTGATGCTGAGAGGTCTGACGTCGTACTTTCCTGCTCGGGCGAAGCCCAACAATTGTCGAGTGAGTTCCGCACCGCTTCGGACCAGCCGATTGATGCTTTTCAGCTTCTCGACGTACCGGGCCGACGATGAGGTATCCACGAGCATCAGAGAAACATGCCCTTGGATCGCCATTAATAAGTTATTAAAGTCATGGGCTATTCCTCCAGCCAGCGTGGCCAACGCTTCGATTCTCTGGACCTGCTGAAGCTTCTGTTGCAGCTGCTCCCTCTCGGTGATGTCCTGCGCGCACTGAATGGCGCCCACCACCTCACCCCCGGCGTCCCGCAGCCTTGTGGCTATGAGGGCCACCACGCGCTCCTTTCCGTTCGTCCATATCCGGTCCACTGTTCCGAAGGCTTCAGGGGATTCTTCAATCTTGCGAAGGCCCTTCTCACCGTACCGTGCCAACAGCTCTTCATCCGTCAGGTCGAGAATCAGATTCGCCAGGATCGGACGTTTCTGATCGTTGTATAAATGGCCAAGGTCCAGCGGCTGATTCAACACTTTCTCTCTGGGAACTCCGCTCGTCAGTTCCGAAGACCGGTTCCAGAATAGTACTCGGTGATTCCTGTCGATCATGATGGTCGGTAACGGGATACCATCCAGGATGGAGGCGAGCCGTTTCTGTTCTTTCATGAGGATCTCCCGAACGTGTTTCTGTTCGGTGATGTCACGGACCAGCATCAGAAAAGTGGCTTCGCCCCGGATGTACACCCTGCTGATCGAGACTTCCGCGTCGAAAAGATGGCCGCCTTTGGCTTTGTGCATCCACTCGAAACGAAGCGGATGCCCTGAGAAGTCGGCCAGGTCCATCGTGTTGAGCAGATCGGAAGAGGATGATCCATCGGACTGAAACTCTGGAAAAAATTTGACCGGACTGCTCCCGAGCATCTCTTCCCGGGAACAACGAAACAACCTTTCCGCAGCGGGATTACAGTCTATGTAGGCCTTGTTCTTAATGAGAAAAAGTGCATCCTGAGCCTCTAGGAAGAGCGAACGATACCGGAGTTCACTTTCACGTAATGCCTCTTCCGCCCGCTTGGCCGCTGTAATATTGCTGAGAACGAGCACCGCCCCAACGCTGTTGCCTGCATCGTCCGTAAGGGGTGTTATGATCATTCTGAAGATTCCACCCAGAGAGGGCTCATCGACTTCCAACACAGCGGGCTTCTTATCTTTCAATTCCCCTTCATCCGGGCAATAATCCGGAACACTGTCATCTTTTCTGAACAGCTTGTAGCAGTGCCGTCCAATTGCCTCCCTGAAATCCATCCGGAGCAGGTTCGCAGCAGCTCGATTCAGGCGCCGGACGTTATTTTGCTTATCCAGAATAAAAATCGCTTCCGGCACGGAGTCAAACGTACGTTCCCAGTCTTTGGCCGACCGTTTCAACGACAGCAAGGTTTGACCCAGTTTTTCATACATCTCCTTCAGGGTTTGAGCCAATTCACCGATTTCATCTCCGCTCCGAATACTGTCCAGTTTCTCCCACAAGTTAAGGTCCCGATCTCCAACCGGCTTGGGCGTCTCGAGGGACTCCGCGCTGATGGACATGGCCGCTCGCCGGAGCTGGAACAGCGGATAGGTGATCCTCCGAATCACCACCGTTCCAGCCAAGAAAGCGACCAGAACACCGATGGCGAGAAAAAGTGCAATTCGCAGACGGGCCTCTCGAATGGGAGCGAATGCTTCTTCAGCGGTTTGCTGGACTCCGACGATCCAGTTGCTCTCCGGTACGCGCTTGAGAGAAACCAGCATGTGGATCCCTTGGGAGTCGACGGTCTCACCCGTTCCTTCAAATCCCTCCACGGCCGCGTCGAAAAGGTTATTTGCTCCGGGGGGTACGTCTCTTTCGAGCACCCGATCCTTATCGGTGTGAAGGATATTCAACCTGCTGGTATCGAAAACATATACATACCCGGATTCGCCAAAACCTTTTTTGCCTATGCCGCCGAGCGCCTGATCCGAAAGAAGTTTTACCGAGCAGCCCAACAATCCAATGATTTCTCCGGATGTTCTTCTCAGTGGCGCAGTAAATGTAAGAACGGGCTCACCGGTTCTGGCCGACCGGTAAGGGATCCCGATAATCCCTTTGCCTTCTTTCATCGTTCGTTTGAAGTATTCTCTGAATTCAAACGACCTGCCTCTCACTCCATGATGTGGGGGATAATCCAATTGAAGAGTTCCCTTGGAATCAAGAACAAACAGCCCGTTTTCGAATTTAGGGTAAAGCTTCATCATGGAACTCAGCCGCCGCTCAATTTCAGCCACATCCCATTCTTCCAGAACACGTGATGGGATCGTAGCGGCTGCCACCTGGGCGTCTCTGAGTGTGTCATCGAGGAATACGGCTATCGCCGAAGCCGTGGCGCCGGAGATGTCTTCCGCCTTGTCAAAGATCGATTTCCTGATCGTGCTTTGCAGGAGTTGCAGGTAGAAATATCCTGTCAAGGTGACGGCCAAAACGACGGTGCAGGCGAGCAGAAGAGAAGTCTTCGTGCGAAGAGTCATAACGCTTCCCCAATAAATTGGAAACCTATGCCGCTTAAGCGGCTTGAGCGACCGCTATTGGCGGAAAGCCTCGGATGTATTCCATACGGTCGGCCGTCCCGGCATCGTTCCCGGCGGTGCTAAAGCGCATGCGTATCGTATACTCCGAGTGGAGATTCTAAGACACTGGACGCTTTGCAAATCACAACCTCGCTTGCCGCGGTTGTGACAATCCTTTCAATTCGGCATAAGAGTGAAAGGGTTTGTACTGTTCAGTTTTTCGATGATCTTCCGATCCGCTCTTGGAAAGGCAAAATCACCCAGTTGACCTATAGTGACCCATCTGAGATCCGAGCAGCCAATTTTTTGGGGTTCGCCGCGCTGCAAACGACAAAGGAAAGAATGCAATGTAATCCGAAAGTGGCTATATTCGCGGTTGACGGTTAGAAACGAGGGACCGACATCGATGGTGACGGATAACTCCTCCTGTATCTCTCGCAACAGACATGCTTCAAGGGTCTCTCCCTCCTCCCTTTTCCCGCCGGGAAACTCCCAGAGGCCTCCCAGAAGCCCTTCGGGGAAGCGCCGTGTGATCAGGATGCGGGCTCCGTTCATAATGACGCCTGCGGACACGTCATAGTGGGGTTTCGACTTACGTGGCCGTTTCTCAGGGTACGCTTCCGCATCGCCGGACTGGAAGGCGTAGCAGAAGGACAACACCGGGCATTTCTCACACTGCGGTTTGCGAGGCAGGCAAATCAGGGCGCCCAGATCCATCATCGCCTGGTTGAATGTTGCCGGCCCTTCCACCGGTAGAAGTTCGCGGGCGATGGTCCATAGAAGCTGAGACCGCCCCTGTTTGCTCAAATCACCCCCGAGACCGACCAGACGTGAAAGGATCCGCCGGACGTTCCCGTCCACAACCGGATACGGGCGGTCGAAGCCGATGCTCAGCAGCGCATGCGCCGTATTGGGACCGATACCGGGAAGCTCTAGGAGTTCTTCCAGTGTATCGGGAATACGCCCCTTTCTCTCGTCGACGAGTTGACGGGCCGCCTTGTGAAGATTCCGGGCCCGGGCGTAATATCCCATGCCCTCGCAGACTTTCAACACTTCGGACTGCCGGGCTCGGGCCAGTGAGAACAGATCCGGAAAACGGTCGACGAAGCGATGAAAATACGGAATAGCCTGATCTACCCGTGTTTGTTGGAGCAGGACCTCAGAAACCCAGACCCGGTAAGGATCATGGCATCGCCTCCAGGGCAGATCTCTCTGATTGCGGGCGTACCAAGCCACAAGCATGGTCTGCAATTTCGGGCGTTCATCTACGGATAGCGACCTTGCAGGGCTGGACATGATGTATCAGGGAAGATCGGAATTCGAGAATAGAGATGTAGGATTCGGAGTAAGGAGCTTTCCACGCATCCCTGATGCGTTCAGGACCGGAGACAAAGTATCAACCAGGCAACGCTCCTTCCATTTACGACAGCAATGGGACATGAAGCGCCTTTCAGCGGTCGGACAACGAAACACTTGACCAAACGCTCGAAAATGCTCACAGGCAACTGAATTTCAGGAGAGCAGATTCTTTAGTTTATCTGCCCCGTCTTTGAGCTTTTTGGCTTGCCGGATAGCAGGAATTCGCTCGCTGACCTGGTCGGCGACCTTACTGGCTATTTTTTTTTCAAGGGATGGACCCTTGTTGACCGAGTCCGCGTCTTCGTCGTCTCGCTTGTCGTCCTGGGCAAGATCTTTTTTAACGTTTCTGAACTCGCGAATGGCCTTACCCAGGCCTTCCCCGATCTCGGGCAGCCGACGAGCGCCGAAAAAAACAAGGATAAGCAAAGCGATCACGATAACTTCCGACGTTCCAAGACCAAACATGCAGTCTTCCCCTTACTAAGGTTTTGGCGTCCTGCGGACTTCCGGCGGGTTATCATGCCTCAGACCCGTTAAAACGATTCTCAAAAATCCGCACCTTCCTCCATAATACTCATTCCGGCGTTCATTACAAGCTCTTATACCGGTTACAGAGCCGTTCCTGGGGCATAACGTCAGTGTCCTGTTTCTTTCATTTCTCTTTCAGCGATGATCTCCCGACGGATCGATCTGTCCGCTGACCGACATCGCGCCCTGTCGGCGTCAAACGGATTCCGGTGGGTTTTCGGACGTGGAATCGCACTCCGCGGAAGCCCGCACGTCTAAATGGAGTTTTTCCGGCGACGCCAGTTCCATCACCCTGCGGAGTCGGACTTCCACGCCTTCCTGAAGCAATTCCTTTGTGACTGCCAGCTTGTCGAGCAGCGCTTTTTTCATCCCCAGCGCAAGGCCGGTCACCAGGAAACTAAAATCGGAATGATACCCCTTTTCGAATTGTTCCCGGAAACCGCCGATCTCCTGGTCAAGATCATAAATCTCTCGAAAAAGATACAACAAGTCCGAATCATTCAAACGTTCATCCGACTCAACCGTGACCCGGTCGCAATGGTCGTGTTCGAATTCCACGACATGCGCGGGCAATTCCACCCCGTATTGCTTCCACGTCCCGCGCAGCGTATCCTTTTCTTCTCGGCTCTGTTGGGTGCGTTTCCGGCCCAGTTCACGACTCCAGAGACCGAAAGCACGGCACGCAAACGGGCGATGTTCATAGATCGAGCAGACACCGTCCGCCAAAAAAGGACAGTGGCTCAAACGAGCCAGACTCGTGAAGTAGGATTCCATGAACCTTTTCAGTGTTGATAAAAGGATCCGGTCCGGCATATGCTGCATGAGTTGAAACCATTGAAGCGCCTCCACTGCCGTCATTTCCGGCAGGAAAGTGCAACAGACTCCGGGCTGGTCGCATGAACACCGGGTTTCCGGGAGGCGCAGATACAGAGACCGCACCCGCGGGAAAAGGCGCTCGGCGTTAGGCATCGTCTCTCTTAGGTCCTGGATGGATATCATGACATTTCCCTGCATTCGATCAAGTGTCTACTGAGGGTCAAAATCGCACATCCCGTCCGGATTGTCCAGAACATATGCCTGGAACCGATTGGCCTGAGCGGATACCGAATCAACTTTTCCTTGCGTGAAGAACGATTCGTCATGTACCATACTTTCTTTGCCGTGAAAGAATAGCGCGAAATTGCACACCTGTTAGGCGGGCGCAAAGAACATGGAACGATCACCGATCATCGCTGTTGACAATATTTACAAGAGTTTTAAGGACACACCCGTGCTCCAAGGAGTTTCCCTTAATGTTTACCAGAAGGAGACCGTTGGTATTATCGGGAAAAGCGGGGTGGGCAAGAGCCTCATCCTGAAACACATTATAGGACTGATGCGAGCCGACGCCGGACAGGTGCTGGTAAACGGAGTGGATGTTGGCAAGGCTTCTCGGGGTGAGCTCGAACACGTCCGTTCCAAGATGGGTTTTCTCTTCCAGAATGCAGCGCTTTTCGACAGTCTGACCGTGTTCGAGAATGTGGCGCTGCCTCTGAGGGAAACGACCAAGCTTTCGGAAACCCAAATCCAGGAAAAAGTCAAAGATCTTCTGGATCACGTGGGATTGATAGCGGCCAGAGAAAAATTCCCGCCACAACTCAGCGGCGGCATGCGAAAACGAGTTGGGTTGGCTCGGGCTCTTGTGAATAATCCGGACATCATTCTTTTCGACGAACCTACCACCGGACTGGATCCTTTGCGCAAGAACTCCGTTCACGAACTCATCGCGGCTTCTCAACGTCATCACGGATTTGCCGCCGTCATCGTAAGTCACGAAATACCGGATATTTTCACGATCACCGACCGGATCGCCATGCTCGACGAGGGAAAAATTGTGGTGGACACTCCCTCCGGCGAGTTCGAGAGAGTGACAAACGAAGCGTTCCTTAATTTTCTCTCCGGCGTCCAAAGCATACGGTGTCCTCATACGGGCCTGCTCTCCCGGGTCGAGCTGGACATTCGCCTCGCCGAGGAGTGTGCCCGTGGCGAGCGATACGGACAGCCGTTCAGTGTTGTGCTGGTTCAAGTCCAAAGCGCTCGAAAGGATACGAAGGTGGAAGAATGGCATTTCGAACTGGCGTATGTCCTGAGAAAACAGGTTCGGCTCTCTGACGTGATCGCACGCTACGATGATAGAACGTTCGCCATGATTCTGCCCGGTACTCCAAAGTGGGCCGCAGAAGTCCTGGCCCGCCGAATCAGTGAAATCGCCTCCTCCAAGCTGGCGGACGTGGCGGAGGGAGCCACGCCTCGAGTTTCCGTCGGCTGGGCTGAATTCGAGGCTAAAAAGACGCCGGAACAGCTCGTCCGGGAGGCGTTAAATGGCCTCATCGTTCCTGGAGAACGAACGCCGTCGTGATCGAGCCATTTCCTAATGCGAAGATACTCCCCGAATGCTGATGGTTGCAGGAATCGGGATTTGCCCCCGACTCCCTTCAAGTGACAAAAGAACCCTCCGGAACACCCGGAGTGGTCGCAGCAATGCCGGATCCAGCCTCCCCCAAGCCCCCACGTCTTTCTCTGACCCGCAACGGGTCGTACTGCCGGGCTGCGTTGGCAAGTGACCGGTTCCCCATCGGCGTGGATGTTCAGGAGGTCAAGCCCGGAATTCAGTCCTTGACTTCGTTCTTTCTCGTGGATTCCGAAATGAGGTTTCCTGCTGAATGGATATTCTCATCCCTGGACGGGAAGAGACGGTCTCGAGTTCAGCTTTCGAAACCGCCTCCCAGTACCGGGCCTATTCGGAAGGTATTGAACCGCCGGAGGTCCCCCCCTGTACGGAAGGGACTTCGCTTTTGGTCTGCAGTTCCGCGTCGCATCGGGCGATGTACGTCAACGCCTCTCTGTACTCCCCCTGGTCCGGAAAATTATAGACCACCCCTTGAAAGCGAGCTTTGGCTGCAGCATAGTGCTTTTGCCGGAAGTACAACCTCCCTACATACATTTCGTATTGGGAAAGCCGCTTCAGGCATTCATTGAGCTTATTTTCGGCCCGTATGGCGTAAACGCTGTCCGGGTGTGTCTTAATCAAGCGATCGAACTCCGCCGCCGCTTTGCGAGTGTATTCCTGATCCTGGTCAATGGCGGCCATTTGCTCAAAATAACACATGCCGATTTGAAAGTTGATATAAGGAATAATCGGGTTGCGCGGATGAAGCTTTTCGAAATCCTCGTACGCATACACGGCTTCAGGATATTCTTGCCTCAGGTAGTGCGCGTCCGCGATCTTTTGTTCGGCTAGGATTACGTGGGGGCTGAAAGGAAAGCGGTCTTTGACCTTCTGGAACACTTCTATGGCATCTTTATAGCTTCCATCGTTGAAAGCTTCGATGCCGTCCTGCATCAACAAGTCGTCCGAGTTCGGCGGCGGCTCGTGAAATAGAATGCCGCATCCGGATATATTCAGCATCGCTGCGGCCAAAAGGGCCAGCACGAAACCTCGGTAACCCGCCGTCGTTTTCCTAGTGACTTTCCAGATATTTTTCGGCGCTATAGCAGGCATTCGCTCCCTCTCCGACAGCGTTGGCCACCTGCCGGAAGTCCTTGTGGGTCACATCCCCACAGGCAAAAACTCCCGGCACGTTGGTTTCCCGATACAAATTGGCGATGACAAAACCGCGTTCGTCCTTTTCGATTTCCGCGCCGATATATCCGGTGTTGGGAACCACTCCGACGAAGATGAAGATCCCCTCAACCTCCAAATCGGACACGTCTCCGGTCTTGACATTTCTGAGCGAAAGACGCTCGACCTTGCCATCACCCTGAATTTCGGTAACGACGGTGTTCCAGAGAAATTCGATTTTCTCGCTCGCCATGGCCCGTTCCTGCACGATCTTCGTTGCTCGTAGTTCGTCGCGCCGGTGTATGATGATCACCTTCTTGGCGAAACGGGTCAAGAATAACGCCTCTTCCACGGCTGAATCGCCACCGCCCACTACAGCCGTAACAGCATCGCGAAAAAACGGACCGTCGCACGTTGCGCAGTAGGAAACCCCTTTTCCGATCAGTTCCACTTCCCCGGGTACTTTAAGTTTATTCCACGACGCACCGCTGGCGATGACGAGGGCGCGACATCCGTACCGCTTTCCGTCGGCCAGCACTACTTCTTTTTCGGAATCGGAGAGGTTTATACCGGTGACTTCTCCGGATTCAATGGGCAGACCGAACCGCAATGCCTGCTCTTTCATCCGGTCCACCAGTTCGAAGCCGCTGATACCTTCGGGGAAACCGGGATAATTTTCAATCCATTCCGTATTCAAGACCTGGCCACCGGGGCTCAGCTTTTCCAGCAGCAAAACCTTCATCCGGGCTCGCGCGGCATACATCCCGGCTGTCAAACCGGCCGGTCCGCCTCCGATAATGATCAGATCATACATTTCCTGTTGCATACTATCAGACGACACTTTTGATGGCTTCCTCGATATGGCTTTTGGATACGGCGCCCGTAATCTGGTTCGCCACGTCCCCTCCCTTGAAGAGGATCAGCGTCGGGATGGCCCGGATACCGTATTTGCCCGGAGTTCTGGGGTTTTCATCCACGTTCATCTTCGCCACTCGGATTTTTCCATCATATTGCTCAGCCAGTTCGTCAATGACCGGAGCGATGGCGCGACACGGCCCGCACCACGCGGCCCAGAAATCCACCAGAGAAGGCAGTTCGGATTTCAGGATATCCGAGTCGAACGTCTCATCCGTCACTTGAATGATGTTTTTTGCTGCCATGCAAGGCTCCTTCCTTTAACAAAAATAAGATTTTATTCTAGTGTCTAGTTCGTTTGGATGTCAATACCGCTTTTTGTGAGCGGGCGTCAAACAGAACTCCGGACCGGTATACGATAGTGATTTTTTAGTTGACTTTTTTACTCCGCGTTGTATTTTAAACCTCTTCAGCTATCCACACATGGGAGGAGGTGGACAATGTCCAGCGTAACCAAGAAACGTCGAAAAAAAATGAGCAAACACAAACACCGCAAGTTACGGCGAAGGAATCGTCACAAGAATAAATAATCGGTTCCTCTGTCCCAGCGGTTGATGATGAGACGACCTCGGGCCTCGTGTCACCCAAACCTATCGGCGGCGCTCTTAGGTACACACCTGTAGCACCCGCCGCGTGGTGGGCCAAGGCTTCAATGTTTCGGGTCCTTCTCCCGGAATCGTCATGAGTTCGCTGAAATATTCTATCGAAGGGAACTCGGGGTGGGGTTCCGGCGGCCGGGTGCTCGAAGCCCGCGACTTATGGAGTACATAAACCACCCCGAACTCTTCCGCCGCACGGAGCGCTTCCGCATTATCGTCGACCAGCACGGTGGTTTCGGGGGTAAAGGCCAATCGGTGTTGGGCCTCCTCCCAGAACTCGATCTCCTCTTTGGCATGACCAACCTGAAAAGCGCTCAGAACCTCGTCGAAGAGAGCAGCCAATGGAATCTGCTCCATTTTGGTCGAGAGCGTTTTTGGATGGGCGTTCGTCACCAAATGCAGGGGTTTGCCCATAGCCCGCACGAATTTCAGGAATTCCGTGACCCCTGGGTGCATGGCCACCCTGCTCGCCACGCTCCGCTGCAGATCGACGATTTCCAAACCGAATACGGCGCTCCAATGGTCGATGTCGTTCCAGTTAAGCCTGCCCCATTCTTTCTTGTACTCCGTGTATAAGATTGTTTTTGCTTCCTGGAGCGAAACTCCCTTTTCCCGTGCGTAGACCATGGGCACCAACTCCTGCCACAAATGGTCATCAAAGTCCTTATCCAGCAGAGTTCCGTCCAAATCCAGCAAAACATGCGTGATGCGTCGCCAATCCAACAATGCGTTTTCCCGTGTCTCGGTTCCGGTCTTCATGTATGTACGGCTCCTTAGCGAATCTCGGATCTAAGTATAATCACGAATTCGGATTATGCGACTCCGTTCTTTTGTACATCGCCCGAAACCACTTCGGGAATCGGCTGAGCAGCCGCCCACCCAGTACCAACGCACATCCCGCCGGCACGCCGGCGGCCCGAATCATCACGTATCCCTCTTCCAAACCGGACGCATCCGCCATGTGACCCGCATCGAGGAGTCGAGAGAGTTCTTCCTCGGACAGATCCAGAACGTTCCTATGCACCAGGTGACCGGCCAACTGAAGAATGGCGCCCGTGGGTTTCAAATAATCGCCGACACGCCTTAGGATCGGAAGCCCCGGCACATGGACTTTCAGATCGAACGCCTGTTCGAGATGAGCACTCCGTCGGATCATGAAGTAGGTAGGACCTCTCCGCCCGATAAGATACGGTTGAAACCATTCGGGCGGAATGCCAAAGCGTTTCTCGAAGAAACCGCTCGCCTCAGCATGTGTTTCCCGGTTTAACCACGGAGGCAATGAAGAAACCTCCGGTTCGGATTTGGTGGGGATAGATCCGGATGCATTTCGCAAGCTCGTTTCCATAGATGACATTTCCGTATCCGGTGATGCCCGGACTGTGAGGCAAAGGCTGATCTATGCGTTCAACGATAGCGTCTCTCACCGTCAGGAGGTGCGCCACAACGCCCTCATTTTCCTCCGGGTTGAAGGTGCAGGTGCTATAAACCAACCGTCCGCCCGGCTTCAGAACGTCGAATCCACGGACGAGCAGTCGCTTTTGAAGTTCGGGAAGATGTTTCCCGGCCCCATCGGTATGATCGAGAAAGGCGCCCGGTCGGATACGAACATTTCCTTCTCCGGAACACGGAGCGTCCACGAGAACCCGATCGAACGCGACTCGTTTGGGGAATTCCTCGCCGTTGTAGGTGCATACGACCGTATTGGCCACGCCCAACCGGATCAGCGTATTGAGCAGAGGGCGCAAACGCGAAGTTCTCTTCTCGTTGGCCAGAATCGATCCCGAATTCCGCATCTCCTGAGCCAGGAGACTCGTCTTGCTTCCCGGCGAGGCACAGAGGTCCAGTATGCTTTCGTTCTCTTCAGGGGCCAGGACCCATACGGGCACATGGGAAGACAAGGACTGGATGTGGTACCATCCGGACAGGAATTCCAGGGTGGATCCGGGGGTTTCGCTTGCGGGGTATTCGAAGAGGTAGGGACGAATTCCTAAAGGCCGCAGGATGACCCCTTTACGATCGAGGCGATCCACAAGAGCATCCGGAGAGCACTTGAGCGCATTTACCCGAATCACCGGTTTTGGTTCAAGCTCCAGGACCTTCAGAAAGTGATCGAAATCCGGGATGAAGTCGCGATATCTCTCAAACGTCAACGGGTCAAAGATCCTCTCTTTCCGGCCGACGCTCGGAAAACCGTACTCGACAAAACGGGTTGCTGAGGTGCGTTATCGGATACCACGGCCGTCCGTCATTAACGATGGGCGTTTGGCATCCCCCGCGCTGAGAAAATTCAGGCGTTTTGGTGGAGCCGTTCACGGATGGGGTACTTCCCCGTTCACGGGGAGATCGATGGATACCCCTGTTCAACCGGGTTCCCTCAGGGGAATGTTTCAATCATATACACATAAACGGGACCGGCGATCATTTATTCCGAGTCGTCATCCTCATAGGACTCTTCGTCCGCGTCATTCTCGTCCGCGTCTTCTTCGACAAAAACGTCCTCGTCGGACTCGCCTCGGTCCACCTCTTCATCGTGGTCAGGCGGACGAAGTCCCGCACTTCTCGCGCCGGAAGACTTTTGTCTGGGCCGTGATGGAATTTCGGGCTCCTTAAACAGATGATCAATGAGGACGCCTTTGTCCACTAGCCAGGCTTTCGATATCTTCTTGGCCTCGGCCCCTACCTGGCAAAGGATAAAAGAACCACCATCCTGCAACACTTCGATGGCGCCCCATACAGGATGATCGATGGTCGGATTGGTCATGATGGAAAGCTGCCCCCTTACTATGTCGGTTATCGAATCCGATCTGTTTCGAGATTGGACTATACTCCTATATCATCAACTCGATTGCGGAGCAAGCGATCATTGGAAGAGAACATGCGATGGTATTTCAAGAGATAGGCGTCCTGTTTCACACTCGGGGTCATCGCTGATTTTCCCGCGATGGAAGCTTCAAACGCTTCACCCTTCGCCGGAAGGAAATCGGCCGTATGGATCCACGCCCATCGCCCGTTGACATTGGACTCCCTCTCTGCCCTTCCGGTCGGTTTCAATGGACCAACCAACCTTCCATTTCGAAGACAGTGGCTTTAAACCACATCAGGCCCGTCCGCGGGATTAAGAGAAAAAGGCGGCCCTCCGACGGGACCCGGTCACAGCTCGGCCCGATAGTTGCATACCCATGTAACGGGGACGGGAAGTTGCGCCGAACATCTCTTTCCGACGGCGGTTCAAGGCCATCCCCGAAAGACACGTTCGGGGATTCGGGACGTGGATCGGCAAAATATTCCACACAGAAAGGCCTGTTGCACTCACCATACAGTTTGTGTATAGTCGCGAAGATGCGAGTACGGGGAGAAAACATCGATGAACAAACCGGCCATGCATTCTTTGAACGGGTTGAATGAACCGCTCTCAAAAACGCCCCACACACACGAGACCGATGGTCTGGTAGACCCCGGAATTTCCAAATTCCTTCTGCCTACCAAGCAGTTTCGTGAGCTGTTCATCCTCGCATGCCTGAACGAGAATCCTTCCATGAGTCAGCATATCCTGGCCGAACGGGTCCATCTGAGCAGCACCATGGTGAATAACTACATCCGGCGGCTGGCGGACGAGGGTCTGATTCGAGTGGAAGGACACACCAACCGGAGTATGCGGTATAGTCTTACGCCGAAAGGGTACAATCGGTTGTCAAAGCTTTTCATCGATTACTCCGTGGACATCGTCCGCCTCTACATCGCGACAAAACACGAATTGGTCCATAAACTCATGAGCTTGCCACGAGAAGGAGTTCGAAGGGTGGTATTGTTCGGCGCCGGCGAAACGTGCGAAATCGTGTTCGCCGCACTGAAGGAAATGCCGGTCCAGGTGGTCGGTATCGTTGACAACGACCCGGAAAAGCAAGGCAAACGGTTTTTCGGGATCCCGGTGGAGGGACGGGAGGCCGTTCCCGCCATACAGCCGGACTGCGTGCTCATCACGTCCTACGCCAGGCAGGACGAGATTTTCGAGGAGATTCGGCATCTGGAGTCGGAAGGCATCCGGGTGTGCAGGTTGATCGACCTCTAACCGCTGCGTTGACTTCGAGGCGATATGAGAACGATGGTCCTGGGAACTACCTCCATAGGCGGAGGGCAACCTGTCTATGTCATCGCCGAAATCGGCATCAACCACAACGGAGATCCGGATGCGGCGCTTCGGTTGATGCAGGCGGCCGCCGAAGCGGGCGCCAATGCGGTTAAATTCCAGAAACGGAATTTATCCGATCTCTACCGGAGGGACGTTCTGGAATGCACCTGGCGGTTCGAACAACATATTCAGTATATCATCCCCGTTTTGCGGCAGACCGAGCTGGAGGAAGAGACCTTCGTCGGCCTAAAACAGGAAGCGGACCATCTGGGACTGGACTTTTTGTGCACACCGTTTGACGCTGCGAGCGTTCGTTTTCTCGAAAGCCTCGATTTACCGGCTCACAAGATCGCATCGGCGGATCTCACCAACATCCCCCTGTTAGATGCGGTGGCCCGTGTTCGAAAGCCCATGATTGTCTCGACGGGAATGGCTACCGGTCGAGAGGTCGAGGAAGCCGTGGCCGTGCTCGATGCGCACGATATCCCTTTCGCCCTGCTGCACTGCCGCAGCGTATATCCGGTACACCCCAGGGAGGCGCAGCTGAAGCGAATGGTTTCGCTAAGACGTTTCGGGCGTCCGGTGGGCTATTCCAGCCACGACGTCGGAATTACGATCCCTTTAATCGCCGTGGCCTTGGGCGCTTGTATCATAGAAAAACATCTGACCCTGAACCGGAACATGCCCGGTCCCGACCATCGCGCCAGCTTGGAACCTCATGAATTTCGCCGGCTGGTCGAGGAAATCAGGGTAGCCGAGGACGCCATGGGAGAAGAAACGGACCATCTCTCCCAAGGCGAAATTCTGAATCGGGAACTGTTCGGCAAAAGCCTGGTGGCGGCCCGGTTCATTCCGCGGGGGACCCCGATCCGCAAGTCCATGGTGTGTGCGAAGGGGCCCGCCCGGGGCGTACCGCCCCATCGGCTCCACCAAATCGTGGGACTCCGGGCGACGCGTGATTACGAACCGGACGATTACTTCACGGAGAGCGATGACGCGGACCACGGCCCGCGGTCCACGGAAAACGGGTTTGAAAGCCTGTGGGGTCTGATCGCCCGGTTCAGTGACGCGGGGGAATTCATCCGATTGAATCCTAAAACGCTTGAAATTCGCCTGACGGAGAATGATCTCGAGACAGCGGAGATTTCCGAACGGGTTTTTCCGCAGCATCTCGTCGTCCACGCACCGGAGTACATGGGCGATCAATTGGTTGACCTGTGCGCCGAGGATGAAGCCACCCGCGGCCGGTCCGTCGAGCAGGTGCGCAAGGCCATTGTCCTGGCCCGGAAATGGAGCCCACGATTCAAAGGATCGCCCAAACTGGTGGTGCATCCGGGAGCCATGAGCCTCAAGGAAGATTCGGTCCCGCAGCGGCTCCGGGAAAACCTCCTCAGGTCATGGGAAGAGCTTCGCAGCGATGGGGTGGAGCTGTTGATGGAGAACCTCCCTCCTTTTCCCTGGTACTTCGGAGGCCAATGGAGGGGACACTACTTCATGGGACCGGAGGACATCGTCGACTTTTGTCGCCGGACCGACTCGGGCTTCTGTTTCGATCTGTCCCACGCTTCACTCTACTGCAACGCCGGAGGCGTCGATCTCTGCGAGTTCATCGAGGCCGTTCGGGAGCACATTCGTCACATCCATTTCGCGGACGCACGCGGACTGGACGGCGAAGGGATTCAGATCGGGGATGGGGACATCGATTTCAATGCCGTGATGCCCCTTTTTTCAGACTACAGAGACACCTGGGTGCCGGAGATATGGCTGGGGCACCTGCACGGAGGACGTGGATTCATCGAAGCCCTGACCCGTCTGTCCGGCTACGATCTCTAAACGGGAACGGCTCTGAATTCGTTCGCCGACACAGGCGCAGGAACCGTAAATCGGGTGAACGGTAAGCATCCCGGTGATCGGAAAAACGTTGATTGCTCGCATGGGAGGCGTCTCTTTTGAACATCCTCATGATCACCGCCAATGACCCCGCAGGCATGGGAATCGCCTTTACCAACGCCATAAACCGGTACACCTCCCACCGGTGCCGCCTGGTTTCCACGGCGGAAAAATACGGTTTCGAGTACGAGACGGACCTACATCTGCCCGACATCCACGACGACGATTACGGGGAACTCGAACAACTGATGATCGAGGCCGATGTTTTCCATTTTCATATGCTCAGCGACGAGAACGCCCATCTGGGCCCATTGGTGGTTCGGGATTACATTCGCGGGAAACGCATCCTGCACCATCATCACGGCCACCCCGACTACATTCTGAATGCCGATGCATTCAATGAAAAATACCGGCGTCTGGGCAGGAAGGTGATCGTAGCCACGCCGGATCTGCTCAAAGTGGCGGAAAACGCCGTATGGGTTCCTAATCTGGCGCCTCTGAACGACGCGGCCCTGTTGCCGAGGTTCGAAAACAGCTTGCCTCAGGACGAAATCCGGGTCTGCCAGGCGCCTACGCGAAAGTATCACAAGAACACCCGTTAGTTTGTGGAGGCGATGTCGCGCGTGAAGGACCGGAATCCCCGAGTATCCCTCCTGGTGATCGAACGGATGCCGCATCGTCGTTGTCTGCGGCTGAAACGCAGCTGCCATGTGGTGTTCGACCATATGCGCGGTTGGTTCGGAATTTCGTCCCTGGAATCGCTCAGTCAGGGGAAGCCCGTCATCGCCGGCCTGGACCAATGGAATGTGGAACAGATCCGTCGCTTTACCGGCAGGCAGAGCCTTCCCTGGGTCCCGGCGGGAAATCCCGGGGAACTCGAGCAAAGACTGAACGAACTGGTTAACGATTCCGGGAAGCGGGATGCCATCGGCAGGGAGAGCAGGGCTTTCATGGAGCAGGTCTGGAATGAAGGCCGGGTTCTCGAAGTGCTTACGGGCGCATATGAATCTCTGTAGACGGCGGACATTCGGAATACTTCCGAGGACTGTTCGCGGTAAGGAATAAAGTGGAAGAATGGTCCGGTTCCAGGAGATGGAACCCTTTCAACAGCTACAAACTGCTCGCGCACGTGTATCGCTGGCGGCTGATCGAGCGGGGAAAACCGGCGCCGCAGCCCGTGCTGGTCACGGTGGATCCGATCAACGCCTGCAACCTTGCTTGCCCGTGGTGCAACGCCGGGTACATTTTGGACCGCAGGAATCGCGCCATGAACAGGAGTGCCCTCCTAGAGCTGGCGGAGGGTCTCTCACGATGGCGGGGAAGTCCCGAGTGGCCGCGGGGAGTCGAATCCGTGTGCATTGCCGGAGGCGGGGAACCCCTCCTGCACCCTTATATCGGGGATTTCATCGAGGCTTGCACAAGCAGGAACATCGAGGTGGGCGTTGTGACCAACGGCACCCGGATCCACGAGCATGTGGAAGCGCTCTCTCTATGCACATGGGTGGGTGTGTCGGTTGACGCGGGTTCCGAAGATCTCTATCTGCAACTCAAGGGAAAAGACCGATTCGGCCGGGTGACCGAAAACATTCGTCTGCTCAACGAGGCCGTCAAACAGAATGGATGTCGCCTGGGAACGGAACGGCCGGGATACGGCGTGACTTACAAATATCTCTTGTGGAACGGGAATGCCCGGGACATTTTGCCTGCCGTTCGTAAAGCCAAAGAACTCGGTTGCCGGAATTTTCATCTCAGGCCCGGCGGGATACCCTGGGACCGGCTGCCCGGAAACAGGGGGAGGTTGTTCGGCCCCGAGGTGCGAGATGAACTCGCGCGGCAGATCTCCGAGGCGCGGAGTCTCGAGGACGAAACCTTCGGCGTCTATGGAGTCACGCATAAGTTCGATTCCCTGTTGAACCGAGCCAACCGGTTCCACAGGTGCCACGCCGTCTTTATGACGGCCGTGTTCATGCCTCCCGTGGAAGCCGGGCGCGGCGACTTCAACGTGGGGTTGTGCTGCGATCGCCGTGGGGACGGCCGACTCGAATTCAGCGAGGGATTTACGGATTTTGCTCAAGTGGAACGAATCTGGGGATCCGAAGCGCACTGGGCCATATTCGATTCCCTGAACCTGAAGGAATGCCCTAGGTGTACGTATCAGCCCCACAACCAGATCTTCGAGCATGTGATCCAGGGGGATTCCATGACCTACCGGTTTATCTGAAAGCAGGATGCGATGGATGGAGTGGTCTCCCGAAAAAGCAGCGGAACAACCTCTGGTGAGCGTCGTCGTGCCGACGTTCAACCAGGCACAGACCCTGCCCGAGGCGTTGGACAGCGTTCTGTTCCAGGACTACCCGAATATCGAAGTGATTGTCTGCAATCACGGCTCGACGGATGGAACCGACCGGATCATGCGAGACTACCTCCGAGGTATCGAGCAGGACGAGGTCTCGTATCTGGATAGAATGGACGATTCGGACGGCGAGGAGCGCCTGATACGCTCCTGTGGGAAGAGATATCCGGCCGGCCGCAGCGTGGTGGTTTTAGAAAGCGACGAAAACATCGGCGCCACCCGATCCTACAACGAGGGTTTCACGAGGGCCACGGGCGCTTATTGCACATACCTGGTGGCGGACGATGCGTTCCTGCCCACCGCTCTGAGCGAAATGGTGCAAGTCCTCGAAACGGGGGAAGCGGATTTCGTCTATGCGGACATGTTCGTGGTGGATAATGGAGGCCGCATCCTGCAGCGCCTCGAAAAGCCCGAGTACACGTTTCGCACCTGCCTGGCGGACTGGTTCCACTTGGGCGCGTGCAAACTCTATCGGAGGTCGTTGCATGAAAAGGTCGGATACTACGACCCCGGCTACCGGAACGCCAACGACTATGACATGTTCTTCCGCTTCGCTCTGGCCGGATGCCGATTCAAGCATGTGCCCAGGGTGCTGTACCGCGTCCGCAAACACGATCCGGACAATCCCGCGGAACCGGCTGCATGGCGAAACCGCGGTTACGAGAACTTGATGCGGGAGAGCATCCGGTGCGCCCGGAGAGCTAGACGTTTCCTGCGGGAAATCCGGAGAGATGAACATGATTGAGGCGATTTCCGTTGTGGGACTCGGGAAATTGGGTCTCTGCACGGCCGCGTGCCTGGCTCGAGGAGGATACCCGGTCATCGGTGTGGACATCCGGGAATCCTACGTGGCCGAACTCGAGAAAGGCAAGGCCCCCTTTCCCGAGACAGGGCTTTCCGAATTGTTGGACGAGGTCAGGGGAAACCTGTGCTTTTCAACGGATCTCGGGGAAGCGATCCGGGCGAGTCATATGGCCTTTATCGTGGTGCCCACCGCTTCCCTGTCCGACGGCTCTTTCTCGAACGAAGCTGTCCTGACGGTGCTGTCAGGCATGGCGCCGGCTTTAAAAGATCTGAAAACGCGTTTTGTAGTGAACGTGGTCAGCACGGTCATGCCGGGATCCGGCCAGGATCGGTTTATCCCATTGATCGAACGCGAGACCGGCAAGAAGGTGGGGAAGGATCTCGGATACGCCTACAACCCGGAATTCGTCGCCATCGGCAGCGTAATTTCGGATTTCCTGAATCCGGATCTCTTGCTGATCGGCGAATCCGACCCGGAGACCGGGGATGCTCTGCAAGCCGTTTACGATCGGGTGTGCGAGCATCGTCCCTATGCGGCGAGGACGGGCGTGCTCAACGCGGAAATCGCCAAGCTGGCGATCAACTGCTTCTGCACCATGAAGATCAGTTTCGCCAATCAGATAGGCGCCCTGTGTGAAAACCTCCCGCAGGCCGACCCCAGGGCCATCATGACCATTCTGGGGCGCGACAGCCGCATAGGGAGTAAGTACATCCGACCCGGGCTGGGCTTCGGCGGACCGTGCTTTCCGAGAGACAATCAGGCGTTTATCCGCTTCGCGGAACAGGTCCGCGGATATACGGGGCTCCAACGAGCCGTGTTGGAGATCAATGACAGCCAGGTTCAGCGTGTAACCGCGAGAATTCGGGACGCCGCCCGGCGCAACGGGCCTCGAGTCGCTCTGCTGGGTCTGGCGTACAAACCGCACACTCCCCTGGTGGAATGCTCCCAGGCGTTGGATGTAGCCCGAAAACTATCGGCGGACCATCCGGAACTCGAGCTGGCGGTTTACGATCCCATGGCCCGCGCGACGGGAGACTGGAAAGTCTGTGGAAGCCTGGACGAATGCGTCCGGGACGCCGATGTCGTGGCGATTCTCACCCCCTGGCCCGAGTTTCAGGACGAGTCCTGGCGGCGGAACCTGTCCGAAAACACGGTGGTGCTGAGGTTCATGGAGTAAGCATGGAAGTCAAACCCGGAATACGTGACATCACGGTGTACGTGGCGTTCAGGACCTTCAAGGGCGAGTGGATCGAACGGAACGAGACCGTGCTGCAGGGACTGAACTGGCAACAAACCGACGGAATCAAGGTCAAATTCATCTGCTGGCCTTCGGAGGTGGAGACCGCGGAATACGCTTCCAGACACGGGTATGATTGCGTGGTGATTCCGTGGTACCGGCACTACCTGTTTCCGGGACCGCTTCACAGCTTCAAGCTGATGTTCGAAACCGTGCTCATGGACTGCGACACCGAGATCTTTGTGTACATAAACGGCGATATCGTTCTGGGGCCCGGCATCTGCTCCTGGCTGCAGCAGTACATCGAACGGGACACCTTGTACAGCCTGCCCCGTCACAACTGGACGTTTCACAAAGGGCTCGCCACGGTCGAGGATTTCCAGCGGGCCGTTTCCGAGTCCCGGCCCGAGGAATGGACCGCCCTGGATCTCTTCGCCTTGCGCGCCACCGATGGCCGCAAGCACCTGATTCCAACGCCGCCGTTCCTGCTCACCGCGGGTTCCATGGATTCCTGGGTGGTGGTCAAGGCTGGGGACCTCGGGTGGCAGCGGGTCCTGGCGCCTCCCGATCGTTTCCGCATGCTGCATATCGAGCATCCGTACAGCCATCCGCTGAAGCCCGGAGCCTCTCCGGAGAAGACGGCCAAATGGGCCTTCAACTGCGGTGTGTATGCGGCGGCCACGGACCGCATGCCCTTGAGCGTCAGGGCCGATGCGTCGCTCATGTGCTTCGAGGGCAGCGAACGATACAAGTTCAAATACGGATTACCTCAGAAGGAATACCAGGATTTGAAAGAGGTGTACAAAGAGAACACGTCCTCGTGAGCAAGCCGGATATGCTGGGTTGCGCCCGCTGTGCTCGCTGACCCAAACTTGTATCTACGGCTCCCGTGCGGTCAACTCGCTCGGACGTCGACGGTGGATGGGTGGCCCGGACTACTTGTTGTCCGCGCCACCCCCCAGGATACCGCCATAGGACACAATCATAAGCGGATTCCTAAGGGTCTCTCCTGATATCCCGCGAACGGATACACTTCGCCGATATACGCGGCCATGCGCAAGAGTAAGGAGCGGAATCCGTATACTCCCCGGAAATAACCTCGAGCCTTTCCGGACCGGTCTTTTCCTCGGCCTCCCATTCGCTGAAAGAATTCTCGTTTCCTGACAAGTCATCGGCGCGCACGCTGTTTTATCCGTTAACGATTTGGATCAATTCGCGGTTGCCGCGTTTCCAACCGTGTGCTAGTTTCCTGCGTACTCACTTCCTCAGCACCCATGACGGTTCCATTATGCGCCCGACACGGCCGAAGATGTTCAATGTGCGATTCCTAAAGCCGGCTTTCTTCGTTGCCGCATGCTGTTTTCTATTCTTTCCGGCGGCGTGGGCCGCGCCGGTGAAGCCCCTCTCCGACATCAGTTTCGATCTCGGGGAAGGCCCCTGGTTCGTGAAAGGGGACACAGCCGAATACGACCAGGACCAGGGCCTCATCACTGTAACGGGCCATGTCAGGATCTATCAGGAAGACCGGGAACTGACCGCGGACCGGGTCGTTTATTACCAGAAACTTCAACAAGCGGAAGCAGAGGGGAACGTTGTAATCGTGACTCCCGCGGGTATGGCCGGAGGGGAGCATCTCTGGGTCGATCTGGGCCGGCGTGTGGGCAAGATCCGGGCCGGCAAACTTTTCATTCGGGAAGGCCATTACTACCTCACAGGGGAAACCATCGAAAAAACCGACGAAAATCGTTTCCATCTTACTGACAGCTCTCTCACTACCTGCGACGGAGATTGCCCCGCCTGGCGGTTCCGCGGCGGGGAAATCGATTTGACCGTGGACGGTTACGCTACGATCCGGTCCCTGGTCTTCGAAATCAAGGATATACCGGTACTCTATTCGCCTTATTTCATTTTTCCGGCCAAGGTCACCCGTCAGACGGGCTTTCTCATACCCCGGCCGGAGTACTCGAGCAGGAGCGGTGCGGGAATCGACCTTCCTTTTTTCTGGGCAATCTCGGACCAGACGGACGCTACGTTCTACGAGCACTACATGTACGAACGCGGTCTGAAACAAGGTCTCGAGTTCCGCTATCTCGAGACGGACGAGTCCCGGGGAATGGTGCAGTTCGATTATTTGCACGATCAACTGGAAGATGACAACTATTACGACGACCAGTTCTCCCGCACGAATGAAAGCCGATGGTGGTTACGCTCCAAACACGACCAGAATCTGCCCTACGACGTTCAAGTGAAAATGGATCTGGATCTGGCCAGCGACCAGGATTTTCTGAGAGAATTCAATTCTTCTTTCAGCGGATTCCGGGATTCGGACCGGGCCTTTTCAAACGATTTCCATAGAAATCTGGGAGATGACACGGCTTTGCACAGAAAGTCCGTAGCCGCGGCGACGAAAAATTGGACAAACGTCGGCATGAACGGGAGCCTGACTTATTACCAGGATCTGGTGCGCGAGCCGGTGGACGCCACGCCCCAACAGTTGCCTGCCCTTATGCTCTCCGTACCGGATCTGCCCCTGTTCGATTCTTCTCTTTTCGGCGGGCTGGATGCCCGGCACACCTATTTCTGGAGCGAAGACGGAAACAAAGGGCACCGACTGAACGCCGCTCCCGCTGTTTCCCTGCCCTATGAGATACCCGGCGGCATTGTGCTCACCCCGTTCGCCGGTTTCAACGAGACCCTGTATTACGTGGAACGCCTTGAAGCCGACGCGGACGAGGGTGCGGCTTCCCGCTGGGACGCCACTCTGGGAGCCGAGGCCAATACGATTGTTTCGAGGGTGTACCATGCGGACTTCTGGGGGATGAGCCGGATTCGACACGAGGTGAAACCCTTCCTTCGATACGATTACCGAACGGTGGACGAATCCGGTGAGACGCCGCATTTCGATTTGGAGGATGACATCGGTAACTCGAATCGGGTTTCGTACGGCTTCCTCAACGTTTGGACGGCCCGGTTTGACCTGCCCAAAGGATCGAGGACTTACAGGGACATCTGCCGTCTGAAAATCAGCCAGGACTACAATATCACGGAGTCAGACCGGGAGGAACCGGACTTTGAAGAGGACGAAGGAGATCCGTTTTCAGGATTGCATTTCGAGCTGGAACTGTATCCGTTGAGCACCGTCCAACTTCTCTCGGACGCGATATTAGATCCCTATGACAGCGAGTTTCGGACCTTCAACACGTATCTCTTGGCAAAGGATAACAGGGGAGACGCCTTCGGCCTGGATTATCGGTTCACACGTGACCGTATCGAGCAATTGAACGCCTACGTTCGCCTGAAAGTCACGGAATGGTTTTTCCTGATTGGAAGTAACAAGCGGTCCCTCGAGGGAAACAGGACGATTGAAACAGGAGTGGGAGTTCAAATGATGTTCCAGTGCTGGGGGGTCGAGGTTTCGTTTGAAAAACAGGAGAATGAATCGCGATTCCAGATCCTGTTCAATCTGCTCGGTATTGGAAAGGCCGGCCCTGTCAGAGGGGGGCTGGGATAAGCCGATGAACGTATTTTCGAGAAATTTCCCATATCCTCCCGATTTCGAAAAAGAGCTGCGGTTCTTTCAATAGAGACGCATCGGTCCATCTGCTCACGGCGCGGGGCTGCGTTGACATTGCCCGTCCCGTCTGATATTTTTTCGGCAACCAAACATACTGATTGTAAATGAAAAACCTGCATCACAAGGGAGATACATCATGGGAAACCAAACGACGAAAAACCTGCAACAAGCGTTTGCCGGCGAGTCACAAGCCAACCGTCGCTATCTGGCGTTCGCCAAGAAGGCTGAAGAAGACGGTCTTCCGGGCATTGCCAGGCTTTTCCGTGCCGTGGCCGAATCGGAGACCTTTCACGCGCACAATCATCTGAAGGTTCTGGGAGGCGTCAAGTCCACCATGGAAAACCTGGAAGATGCGTGGAGAGGGGAGAAGGACGAATACACCGGCATGTACCCCATGTTCATGGATCAGGCCAAACGCGACGGCGACAGCGACGCGCTGGCTTCGTTTTTCTGGGCCAACGAGGCGGAAAAGGCCCACGCGGAACTGTACGATAAGGCCGTTCGGGCCGCCAAAAAGGGAGAGGACGTGGAACTCGGAGACCTCTATTTGTGCCAATATTGCGGTTATACGGTCGAGGGAACCCTACCGGACAAATGCCCGGCGTGCGGCAAGGGAAAGGAAATGTTCAAACGCATGGGCTAGATTCCAATTTTGCTTGAATCTTCCAATGCATATGAATGGACCGGTCCCGGCGCATCCGCGGCGGGACAACATCATCGAACCGAACCGATACGTCGGCTCACATTTTCCTCAATCGAAGGTAAGTGATGGACGGACACCTCGAGAAAGAGTGGGAAGCGTTAAAGAGCATCAAGGAGAGAGACCGGATTGGAGTCTGGGGATTCGGTAACGTTTCCAGGGACGTGGTGCTTTATCTGCTGGAAGAGGGCCTGGGCAAGGAGATCGTGTTTTACGGAAGACCCAAAGGGACCTACAACAACAGGGCCGGCGCCTGGATTGACGACCTCAAGGCCAACACGCTTCGTGGTCCCCGCATCATCGGCACCAATCGCGTGGAAGACATGGCCGGACTCGACGTCATTTTTTTCGGAGTGGGCGTCCCCCGGGGAGAGGGCCAATCGAGAAGGGATCTTCTATCCGTCAACACGGGTGTCATTGCCAAGACGTGCACGCAGGTTCGTGACCTCTACCGGGATTGTCCGCCCGAGGATCTCCCGATCCTGGTGTTCCTGGGAAACCCGGTCACGAGCATGACATGGGTGGCGTACAAGGTCACCGGTTTTCCTAAAAGCCACGTGATGGGCCAGGCGGGAAACCTGGACTCGAGACGCATCTGCCACTCGATTGCCCTCGAACTGGGGCTTTCCGGCAACGATATGCACGGCATTGTATTCGGGGATCACGGCGACTCGATGGTCGTCAGTCCGAACTATTTCTCGGTCGGCGGGGTGCCCTTGCCCGTATTCATTGAATCCCAGGGCATCGATCCCGCAGTCATCCGGGACATCATCGAAGACGCCAAGAAAGGCGGAACGCATTTTGTGAACGAAACGGGACAGAGCGCTTCCGCCGGACCTGCGAAAGCCGCGGGCCGGATGCTCCAGTGTATTATTTCCGGACAGCCCGAGGTGCAACCCGTGGTCGCCATCATCGAGCACGAATACGGGCTCTTGAAGGAAGAGGACAACCTGGACTCCATGAGCTTCGGTGTCCCCGCGCGAATCGGGTCCCACGGAGTCGAAGTCGTGTACGAGTTGCCTGTGGAAGACGTTCGAGAAGCCCTCGAAGCCTCCGCGGGAATTATCAAAGAGGACATCCGGCAGGCGGCCGGGATCTTGAACGAACGAAACAAACCCGCCTGACGCATGTATTCACGGAGTGGTATGGGACGGCGTGAAAACCGCCCCTTTGTTTTCTAAAAATGCCAACGCCCTCCGCGTAATCCCCTCAACACATTTTATTGACAGGAAAAGGTCACTCTGGTATGGTCCTGCACTTTATGCAACCATGGGGAGTGGGTTTCAATCAAAGCGGCTTTTCGAAAGCATGCCGATCCGTCGACGTTTTCGATCCGTAGGTCAAGCGCATGGTTTCCCGGAGCCTTTTTTCGTTCTATTACAAATCGAGAAAAACCCGCCCTTTCGGGTTCAACTTGAACATAGATAACGGTGACAGAGGATTTTCCATCAATAGAAATTTAACGGTGCATTAACAAAGTTCAGCAGAGTCAGGCGATACATGAATGAACACCAACCTTCATTATCATTGACTATAAGCAACAACATTTTTCAAAACCTCGATATGGTGAGGCGATGACATGGATTGGATACCGAGGATTACGATTTTTCACTGCATCAACGCATTAGAAGACATGGAGTTCCTGAACACCGACAACGGTCACCCGTTCGAAATCCGGTCGGTAAAAATGCCCTGTTCAGGGATGACCAAGGAGGTCTACCTCTTAAAGGCTTTCGAAGCCGGAGCGGATGCAGTTGTTGTCCGGATGTGCCCGGAAGGAGAGTGCCGCTTTGTGGAAGGCAACACTCGGGCAAGAAAGCGGATCGAAAGAGTCCGGCGTCTGTTGGATGAGATCGGGATTCAAGGAGACCGTTTGTCCGCGGTCAGCCTCGAATCGGGAAACGAAGCGGAAACCCTTCAGATGATTCTACGGACCGTTGCCGTGGTCCGGGAATTGGGACCCAATCCCGCCGCCGACCCGGCGAGCGTTTCCGGACCCACGTCCATCACCAAGAGTCCGGACCAGGACCAATACGAACTCACGTTTGCGGAGATGAAGGATGATTGTAGGAGAGCAGAAACCGTTTGCGGAAATCAAAAAACTCGTATGGCCGTATGAACGGCTACTCATCCTGGGTTGCGGCACCTGCGTGAAAACCTGTTTCGCAGGCGGAGAAGATGAGGTGGCGGTTTTGGCGTCCGCACTACGTCTTGCGTTCAAAAAGGAAAGAAAACCGATCTCGGTCGAGGAACTCACCATCGAGCGCCAATGCGAGAATGAGTTTATCGGGACGTCCGCGCCATCCGTCGCCCGCAACCAGGCGGTGCTGTCTCTCGCGTGCGGCGCCGGAGTCCAGGCCATAGCCCGCCGGTTTGCCCGCGTTCCCGTACTGCCGGGAGTCAATACCGGTTTCATCGGCGTATTGGAAAAGCAGGGTCTCTTCACGGAAGAATGCTCCGGTTGCGGTAATTGCCGATTGGCCGTGTTCGGCGGCGTCTGTCCCATCACCCGGTGTGCGAAGAAACTGCTGAACGGTCCCTGCGGGGGTTCTCGAAGCGGGAAATGCGAGGTGAACCCGGAAACCGACTGCGCGTGGCAACTCATCATCGATCGGCTGACCGCGCTGGGACAACTCGACAACCTGAAGGCCTACTTTCCTCCTACGGATTGGCGTTCCGGCAGCGCCGGAGGGCCGCGAAAACTGCTCAGGGAGGATCACGTCATATGAGCGCTGAAACCCCGACCCGTCTCCAGCGCGTCCTGGCCGGCGGCAGTTTCGCCGTCACAGCGGAATGCGGTCCGCCCCGTGGTGCGGATGTCGAGGCCATACGGAAGAAGATCGCCGTCTTGAACGGCTACGTGGACGCCGTGAATGTGCCGGATAATCAGACGGCTGTGGTGAGGATGTCCAGCATCGCCGGGTGCGTGCATCTCCTGAATGCGGGTATCGAGCCGGTTATGCAGATGGTTTGCCGGGATCGAAACCGAATCGCACTTCAGTCGGATGTTTTTGGCGCCTATTCCCTGGGCATAAGAAACTTGTTGTGTCTGTCCGGAGATCATCAGTCTTTTGGAAGCCAGCCCGACGCCATGAATGTATTCGACATCGATTCCATGCAATTGATCCGAACCGTCCGGGACATGCGGGAAAACGGCCACGACATGAGCGGAACTCAACTGAAGACGGCGCCGAAGATGTTTATCGGGGCCGCGGCCAACCCGTTTGCCGACCCGTTCGAGTTTCGGGTGCTGCGGCTGGCCAAGAAGATCGAAGCAGGAGCGGACTTCATTCAGACCCAATGCGTATTCAACCTCGAACGCTTCCGGGAATGGATGCAACGGGCCCGCGATCAGGGCTTGACGGAAAAAGTCCACATCCTGGCCGGTGTGACGCCCCTCAAGTCCGTGTCCGCGGCGAAGTATATAGCCGGGAAAGTCCCCGGCATGGACGTCCCCGAGAAAGTGATCCGACGGATGGCGGGCGTACCGGCCAAAGAGGTTCCCGGTGAAGGCATCCGGATGTGCGTCGAGACGATCGCCGAACTCCGCGAAATCGAAGGCGTTCATGGAATCCACATCATGGCCATCGAGTGGGAAGAGAAAGTCGGAGAAATCGTGGAAGGCGCCCGTCTTTACCCGCGCCCTGCGATGGACTAGACGCGAACTTCCTGCTGATATCGCCGATACCGGGGTTTTATTGAATGGCCTTATAGAACCCCTTGGAACCTCGATGTCGGGGTTGCCTTGGCTTCTATCCCTATAGGAAGCTCGCACGTGCACTTGTCCGTTTTGGCCGCAACGCGGCCAAAACGGACTTAAGAGATTTGGGAAGGGAGTTCGAGGGGAACCTTTTTTAAAAGGTTCCCCTCGAAAACGATTGCATGCCGAAGAAATATCACGTTCACACGCAAACGGCTCCGCCTCGTTTCAAGCCGGTGGGCAAGTACGCCACCATTGAATTCCGGGAGGACTGCGCGGGCAGTTGCCGCCACTGCGTCAAGAAGGCCTGCGTATATGACATTTTCGAGGAAAACCGCCTGCACGAACGATCCATGGACGAGCCCGAGTACCTTTATGCGTGCAAAAGCTGTTTTCGCTGCATCCAGCAGTGCACCAGAGGCATCTTCTCGAGAGTGGTCAATCCGGAATACCGCAGACTGGGAGACCGGTATTATAAGCCGGACGTTATCCTGAGGACCTGGTTTCAGGCGCACACGGGTAAAATACCGGTCTCCGGGGCCGGGTATCGGGGTCCCTTCGTAGGAGAAGGTTTCGACAGCCTTTGGACCGACATGTCGGAGATCGTGCGTCCGACTCGGGACGGGATCCACGGCCGCGAGTATATCAGCACCTGTATCGAGCTTTCCCGCAGGCAAACGCAACTGAGGTTCGACCGGGACATGTCTCTGCTTTCCGATGTACCGCCTCTGCTGGAGCTTCCCCTGCCCCTTCTCTTTCAGGAACCCTCCATTGGTTTTCCTGGTGAAAACGTGTTGCTTTCCGCAGTGGAAGCGGCTCACGCCCTGGAAACCATGATGTTCCTGAAAGCGGATGCGATTACGCCCGCGCTCGAGCCCTA
>JACQYL010000048.1:0-53954 GCA_016208165.1 Deltaproteobacteria bacterium | reverse complement strand
TACAAAGACGCACTCATTCCGTGTTTGAAAAGAGGCGCGTGGCGGAAGCATTCCGAGCTGATCCGCGGGAGCCGGATGGTGGAACTCGAGGACGGGCCTGGGACGGAACGGGACCTCGAAGCGGTTCGATCCGTGCATTCGGACGTATGTATTTCCGTGGGCATACCGCTAAACGGTGGAGCGGCTTTGCGGGCCCTCGAACTCACCCGCTCGGGCGTAGACACGCTGCACTTTTATGCGGACGATCACGGCAACGAGCGCGGCGCGGAAAATCCCCGCTTTCTGAAAGAGACGATCACCGAAATACATAATCGCCTGGTGGACGATTTGGTCCGACAACAGGTGAATCTCCTGTTTTCCGGCGGCATCGCCATGGCCGAGCATATGGCCAAGGCGATTATTTGCGGCGCCGACGGGGTCACGGTGGACTATCCCCTGCTGATCGCCCTCGAATGCCGTTTGTGCCGCAGGTGCGTGCAAGGATTGTCGTGTCCTGTAGAGATGGATCGGGTGGAACCGGAATGGGGACGGCAGAGGATATTGAATCTCATGGGAGCTTGGCGGAATCAGTTGATCGAAGTGATGGGCGCCATGGGCATGCGCGAGGTTCGAAGGATGCGGGGCGAGACCGGTCGGTCCATGAGTTTCCAGGACCTCGAGCGGGAAAACTTCGGGCCGCTGTTTGGCGAACGGAAAGTACCGGGACTGGGAATATAGATGAGCAACAAGAACGCCACATACCGACTTCCCGAAGCGGTGGAAACGGTTTCCCGATTCAGGAATAGTATCGGTAAATATACGATCCGAAGAAACTCGAGGTGCATCTCCTGCGGAACGTGCGCCGAGGTTTGTCCCTATGGAGTGCATCCGCGATACGATGCATATTCCAATACGCTGCGTCCAAAGGAACACAAGTGCATCGGATTCGCCTGCCGGACAAGCGAATACTTCTGTGTGGATCGCTGCCCCGAAAAGGCCTTGACGCTGAGGCTCAATCCGATTCTCGAGACGCTGGGCGATTATCGCTGGACTCCCGATATGCTGATTGCCCATTGGGAGATGGCTGAGACGGGCAAGTTGCCGATTCCCGATCTCGAATACGAGCTCGGTTCCTCGGGGGGAGGATTCGACAAGATCCGGTTCAGAACGCCGCTCCCGGGCGAACAGGTGGATATCCGGGACGAGGACATCGACACCGGCATCACCCTCAACAAACGACGGGACGGCGCACCTCAGAGAGCGCTTTCCATTCCCTGTTACGGGGGCGGGATGTCCTTCGGCTCCACGGCCTTGCCCGTTATGGTGGGCAGAGCCCGCGCGGCTAAAGCCTTGAACACGCTTACCTGCACGGGCGAGGGCGGATATCCTCTGGACCTGGTGCCCTATTCGGAGCACGTTATCACCCAGGTTGCCACGGGCCTTTTCGGAGTGAGAGAGGAAACCGTGCTCTACGCGCCCATGGTGGAATTCAAGTACGCCCAGGGGGCTAAACCGGGACTGGGAGGGCATCTGCTGGGCGACAAGGTGACGCCCGAGGTGGCCGCCATACGGGAAACCGTGGTGGGGAACTCCCTGTTTTCGCCCTTCCCGTTTCACAGCGTCTATTCCGTGGAAGATCACAAGAAACATGTGGATTGGGTCAAAGCCATCAATCCGAAAGCCCTGGTCTCCGTTAAGGTCTCGACTCCCACGGACGTGGATATGGTGGCTGTGGGCAGCTACTATGCAGGCGCCCATGTGATTCATCTGGACGGAAGCTACGGGGGAACCGGAGCGGCGCCGGATATCGCCAAAAAGAACATCGCCATGCCCATCGAGTACGCCATTCCAAAAGTGCATCGGTTTCTGACCGAGGAAGGCGTCCGGGATCGGATCTGTCTCATTGCCAGCGGCGGCATACGCAATGCCATGGACGTGGCGAAGGCCATCGCCCTGGGAGCCGACGGCGCGGTCATCGGCACGGCGGAACTAGTGGCCCTCGAGTGCGTCCGATGCGGCAACTGCGAGAGCGGACGCGGCTGCGCCCGAGGCATCGCCACAACGGATCCCGAGCTGGGTCACATGATCACCGCCAAATGGGCCGGGCAGCGCATCGTGAACATGTACCTGGCCTGGCGAACACAATGGTGCAACCTGCTGAGGACCTACGGTTTGACGAGCATGCGGGAACTGGTGGGTCGTACCGACCTGCTGGTGCATATGGATTACCTGGAGGAAGCGGAACGGGCTCGATACAAACGCGCACCCGAAGTACATCCCGTAATTTAGTATTAACCAGTCCTAAGCCGAAGAGTGTTCGGCCGCTCCGCCGAAGGCGGTGCGGACACGCTCAAAACATTTGAAGGGAGTCTGAGGGAAACTTAAAAAAGTTTCCCTCAGTATCATAAAATATGGGCCAATGTCTTGAAACCGTTCTTGAACGGATACTCACTTCCAGGGGTACACTGCCGAACGAAAAGAACGTTCGGGGAAAATCCGCCGAAGAAGGCGGTTGCGGCGTCACCGGCTTCATCTCGTCCATTCCCGTCAGCGGCCGGCACATCTTCGAGCCTTCGGTGCAGATGCACAACCGGGGCAATGGTAAGGGCGGAGGAATCGCGGCGGTGGGGTTGTTCCCGGACCACCTGGGAGTCAGCCGGGACGTATTGGAATCCCACTATCTGCTGCAAGTCGCTCTCCTGGACCCGGAAAGCCGGCTCGAAGTCGAGGCGTCGTTCATTGACCCCCATCTCGAGGTGCACAAAGCCGAACGTATTCCCACCGTGGACGATTACAGAGATATCGAGGGGTTGGAGGTCCGACCTCCGGACGTGTGGCGCTACTTCGTGAGGGTCAAGCCCGAGGTACTGGATCGCTTCGTTTCCGGGCATCGGCTCCTGGATCTGGATCCACGCAAAGCGGAAGATGAATTCATCTATCAGAACTCGTTTCGCCTGAATCAGCAGTTTTACGCTTCGCTGGGCCGGCAGCGGGCCTTTGTCCTGTCCCACGGCCGCAACATCATGATTCTCAAGATCGTCGGCTATGCGGAACAGGTGGCCCAATACTATCTTTTGGACGATTTCAAAGCTCACGGCTGGATCGCGCATCAGCGCTATCCCACCAAAGGCCGCGTCTGGCATCCCGGCGGCGCGCATCCTTTCGCCGGCATGGACGAGGCCCTGGTGCACAATGGCGATTTCGCCAACTACCACGCCGTGTGTCAGTATTTAAGGCAGCACAACATCTTCCCCCAATTCCTTACGGACACCGAGGTCTCGATCCTGTTGTTCGACCTGTGGAACCGTGTGTTCGAGTATCCCTTGGAGGCCATTATCGAGGCCATGGCGCCCACCACCGAGCACGACTTCGACCTGCTTCCCCCCGATAAGCAGAGGATTTACAAAGCCATCCAATCGGCTCACATGCACGGATCTCCCGACGGTCCCTGGTTCTTCATCATTGCCCGGAACGATCCGTATCGGAGGCGCCTCCAGCTCATCGGCATCACGGATACGGCTATGCTGCGTCCCCAGGTATTCGCCATTCAGGAAGGCGAGGTACAGATCGGTCTCGTGTGCTCGGAAAAGCAGGCCATTGACGCTACGCTGCAGAGTCTTTCCAGGGAGGACGCCCGCTTCGGCCCCATTGCGGACAAATACTGGAACGCCAGAGGCGGCAGCGCCACGGACGGAGGTGCGTTTATTTTCACCATCGAAGACACCGGCAACGGGGACGGAACCAAAAAACTGGTGTGCACCAACAAGTTCGGAGACGTGGTCCAGACTCCCGCCCATCAAACGTCCTCCGGAGTGTATGAACTCGCGGCTCCTTCGCCGGGCGCGGACCGGATTGACCGGACCGTTGCGGACGCGTGGATCGCCTCCGACCTTTCCACCTTGAAAGAACTCCTGCACCGACACCTGGCGACGTGGAGCTTTGAGTCCATCCGTCACCTGTGCGAGGGCGTCGTTAAAGAGTCCCTCGAGGGGGACGACCGCAGAGCCAAGGCGATCGAGATCCTCACGTACTTGAATGACCGGAGGATCGACACCGGCTCCAAAAAGCGAAGTTCCATTTTGAGTATCGTCCGGGAAACCTTGTCTCGGGTCTTTGCCGCCTGCCCGAAACTCGATGAAAACAGTTCCAGTTCGTACCGATCCCTGGATTGGGCAAGCCGATCCACGCTGCGCGGTCCTTCAAGTGGTGAGGACGTACTGGTCATAAACGCCCATGACTTCCCACCGGAGGGACCCGACTGCGACGCCATGTGGCTTCGCAAAGCCAAGGACCTGGGTTGGCGGCGGTTCATCTGTTACGGATACAAAGGCCAGCGTTTTTGCGGGTGCGGCCTCACCAGCTCCGACGATATCCGGATCGACGTGTATGGAAGCTCCGGAGATTACCTCGCTTCCGGCATCGACGGCCTCGAAATGTACGTGCACGACAGCGCTCAGGATCAGCTCGGACAGATCATGAAGCGGGGCAAACTAGTGGTGCATGGAGACGTGGGGCAGACCTTCATGTACGGCGCCAAAGGGGGAAACGTGTACGTCCTGGGCAATGCGGCGGGGAGACCTCTGATCAACGCCGTAGGCCGGCCCCGGGTGGTGATCAACGGCACCTGCCTGGACTATCTGGCCGAATCCTTCATGGCCGGAGATCCCTTAAGAGGCGGAGGATTTGTCGTCCTGAACGGCATCGGGTTCGACGACCATGGAAACATCCGGGATCAGCCCACACCCTATCCGGGATCCAATCTCTTCTCGTTGGCCTCCGGGGGCGCCATCTACCTGCGTGATCCCCACGGCAAAGTAGTGAAGGCTCAGCTCAACGGGGGCGAATTCATGGACATGAAGCCCGACGATTGGGACCTGATCCTGCCGTACCTCAAAGAAAACCAAGCGCTTTTCGGTATATCCGTGGAAGACCATTTGCTCACTGTGGAAGGCCGGACGCGGGATTACGGGGCCGTGTATCGGAAAATACAGGCCGTGAAACTCGACGTGCTGGCCAAAGAATCCCAGGTGGTCGAGGAATACGACGAGGACTGGGAAGAGGGAAAACAGTAGAATCCTTGTGGGGGAACGGTGTTCCCCCTGTCACCCTCCGTCAAGACTTCGCTCCCGGCTGCGCCTGATAAACCGGAAGCCCTTGTTATGACTTCCAGTCTTTGGTAACGACGGGGTGAGGGCCTGAAGTATTACCATCTGCTGAAGGAGATCATCCTTTTAGGAGTGTTCGAAAAGGCTACGGCCTAACCATTGCACATTTATTCGCCAACTCTTTTGCTTTCCATTCTCACGTTCTTCGGTAAGTCAAATTACTTTACTGTTTGTAAAAAATCTTGACAGTCCGCGGGTTTCGTGGTCTTGCGGAAGTACATCACAGATGCGCACACAGGGCTTGGTCGAGCGGGTTTCGGGCTCCGGTCGTTTGCTCCTTTGATGGCACGACCCTTGCTGCTTCGAGTCCAAGACATTCCTTCTTCGCAGCATGGGAAGCGGTTGCGCATACGCGGGGTCCCCCCATCCTCCAGAGGCCTGGTTTGACATGGAACCAAAAGATACGTTTAAACAAGAGAGCGAATTCCTGAATGCCGTTCTCGATACGGCCGGCGCCATGATCCTGGTGCTGGACCCCAAGGGACGCGTGGTTCGTTTCAACAGCGCATGCGAACAATTGATGGCCTGCACCTATCCCGAAGTTCGGGGAAAACCGGTTTGGACCCTCTTCCCCAACGAAGAAGATGCCGAGTTCCTGAGGACGGCTTTTAACGATCCGGGAGAACACGAATTCCCGGTGGAGTTCGAGCAGCACTGGAATCTGCCGGACGGACGCTACCGAAAGGTCCTATGGTCCAACAGAACCCTGAGAGACGGAAACGGCGAAATTGAATTCATCGTGGGTACCGGGTGGGACATAACGGACCGCCATCGCGTGGAAAAGGACTTATCTCGAGCCAATCGGGCCCTTAAGACCCTCAGCAAGTGTAACCGGGCGCTGTTTAAAGGCGCCGACGAGCAGGATTTCCTGACGCATGTCTGCGATATCATTGTAAACCAGGGCGGCTACCGTATGGCATGGGTGGGATACGCGGAACACGACGAGAAGAAGACGGTTCGACCCGTGGCTCAGGCGGGCTACGAAGACGGCTTTCTCGAATCGATCAGCGTGACCTGGGCGGATACGGCCCTGGGACAAGGGCCAACCGGAAAAGCCATTCGGTCCGGCAAACCGTACGTTCGGCGCAACATCATCATTGACCCGGACGGCTCCCCGTGGAGGGAGGAAGTCCTGCAAAGGGGATACGCCTCATCCATTTCTCTCCCGCTCAAGGCGGAGGGCCAGACGTTCGGCGCTTTGGGCATCTACGCGAAAGACCCCGACGCCTTTGACAGAGAAGAGCTGAAGCTGCTCAGCGTGCTCGCGGACAGCCTCTCATTCGGCGTGGTAGCCATCCGTAACCGCGCCCAGCGAAGGCAGGCCGAAGCGGAACTGCGACAACGCACGAAAGATCTCGAGCGCACGGTCAGAGAACTGAATTGTTTCTATGCCATTTCGAACCTGGTGGAAGAAAACGACGTCTTTCTGGACAAGATCCTCCAGGGCACGGCTGAATTGATCCCAACGGCGCTACGTTTTCCTGAAAAGGCATGCGCCAGGATTACGGTGCAGGGGCAGTCTTTTCAAACATCCGGTTTTAGGGACACCCCGTGGAAACACACGGAAGAGCTGTTGGTTAATTCCGAGAGGGTGGGAATCCTCGAACTGGCCTATCGGGAAGGCATACCCGAGATTCTGGACGAGCCCTATTCCATTTTCGAGAAAAACCTGATCAGGGCCATTGCCCAGAGGCTGGTGAAGATCATGGAACGGGCGCAGAGCGCCCTCGTGCTCAGAACATCGGAAAAGTGGGCGTCCGCGGGCAAACTCGCCGCCGGAGTGGCGCACAGCGTTCTGAACCCTCTCACGTCCGTGAAGATGAGACTCTTTTCTCTGACCGAATCGTTGAAGGTCACTCCGTCTCAAAAAGAGGATTTTGAAGTGATTTCCGAGGAAATTCGGAGGATCGATACGATCTTGAAGAACTTCCTCGAGTTCACGCGGACCCCCAAACCGAAACCTCAATTGCTCAGTCCCTCGACCGTGGTGGACAAAACCATCGAGCTGCTCCGGCACCGTCTCGAGTCCGGAGGCGTGGAAGTCCATATCAGCCGGGAAGAACCGCTTCCTCCCATGCGCATCGATCCGGACCAGCTCAAGGAAGTTCTGGTGAACCTGCTCATCAATGCCCTCGAGGCCCTGGTGGGGGGTGGGAGAATCGAGATCCGCGAGTTGGAGAGCGTTCACGAGAGGCTGGGGCGTGTGGCCGTCATCGAGGTGAGCGATAACGGACCGGGAGTACCGGAATCATTCCGGGAAAGGATATTTCAGCCTTTTTTCAGCACCAAAGAGGAAGGAACCGGATTGGGTTTGAGCATCCTCTCGCGCATCATCGAGGAACACGGAGGAACAGTGGACCTGGACTCGAGGGAGGGAGAAGGCGCTTCTTTCCGTGTGACGCTCCCGTTCAACGAAAGCATGTATTGATGGTGGTTCCGGAGAATCCATCCGGGCGCCGCCGAAGGCGGACCCAGACTCGCCAAGGAGGAGCCTCTTGGGAACGATTCTGATTATTGATGACGATCCGCAATTGAGGTACAGCTTCGAAAAGTTGCTGAGCCGGAAGGGACACAAGGTTCAAACGGCTCCCACCGGCGAGGCCGGCATCGACATGATTCGTTCCATGAATCCGGATCTGGTCATTTCCGACGTTCGCCTTCCGGGTATGAGCGGATTGGAATTGTTCAGAGCCGTACACGGGATATGGCCGAAACTCCCGGTGATTATCATGACCGCCTACGGCACAACCGATACGGCGATCGAGGCTACGAAACTGGGCGCGTTTGACTATGTGCTCAAACCCTTCGAAATTCCCGACATGCTGAGCCTGATCGATCAGGCCCTGGACACGGCCTCTTCCATGCGATCCCAGCAGGAAATGAAAGACGTCCCCGCCATTCCCTCGCATGACGCCATCGGCGGCCACAGCAGGGCCATGCAGGACGTATACAAAGCCATCGGTCGGGTGGCTCCCACCGACGCCACGGTGCTCATTCGCGGCGAGTCCGGAACCGGAAAGGAACTGGTGGCAAAAGCGATTCACCAGCACAGTCTGCGTTCGGAGAGACCATATGTGGTCATCAATTGTGTCGCCATTCCGGACACGTTGCTCGAGAGTGAGCTTTTCGGATACGAAAAAGGAGCCTTTACGGGCGCGCCCAGCCGCCGCGTGGGAAGGATCGAACAGGGTTCCGGCGGCACCGTGTTTCTGGACGAGATCGGTGACATGCCCTTGAGCATACAAGCCAAAATCCTTCGCCTGCTCCAGGAAAAAACCATCGAGCGCCTGGGTGGCAACGAGGCGATCAAGGCGGACGTTCGTATTCTAGCCGCCACCAACCGGGATCTGGAAACAGCGGTCGCCCGTGGAGAATTCCGAAAGGATCTCTACTACAGGCTCAACGTGGTCACCATTGCCCTGCCGCCTCTTCGGGAACGCGACGACGACATCGACCTCCTCGCCGATATGTTTCTGGCTCGATATTCCAGACAGATGGGCATGCCTAATCCCGGCATGAACGAAGAAGTCAGAGCCGTGCTGCGAACCTACTCCTGGCCCGGCAACGTTCGGGAACTGGGTAACCTGGTCCAGATGGCGCTGATCTTCAGCCGCGGCAGCGTCATAACCCTCGAAAATAAGTTTCTCCAGGCTATACGAGACACGAGCCACGGCCAGAAGCGGGAAAGCGAACTATCACAGGAAACCATGCGCCACTATGTGCGGAGCACTCTGCAATCGAACGAGGAAAAGGATCTGTTCGCGTCCCTTATCGACCACTTTTCCGGCATCATTATCAGCGAAGCACTGAACCTCACCGGCGGCAACCGCAGTCAGGCGGCAAAACTGCTCGGCCTATCCCGACCTACGCTTCTGGCCAAAATCGAGAAGTACGGCATCACCATCGAAGCCTCGGCCAAAATGAGTTAGTGCGCCGGGGGAACACCGTCCCCTCGGACACCTTATGAGGGCTTCATCCTGTTCACGCGAAATGAAGCCGCGTGCTCTTTAGCCATGGCCTGAAATCCACGGATCAAGGCGGTGACGAAGTCATTGAACCTGTCTGCCTGCAGAGTGCGCGTCGCGTAACTTGTTGTTTCAACCGGTCCGGGCGGTGGCCTTCGAAGGAACGTGGGAGCGATATTTTGTGGGCGACGTTAAACACTCTCAGGAGAATGTTTTCTTAGGTCATAAGGTATTGTTCATTTCCGTGCGGCAACTCCGGAGACCTCCGATGAAAAAGGTGAGGTATGAAGCGACACGTCTTTCTGTTCTGGATTTCAATCGTTCTTCAGCTTACCTTTAGCTTGTCGTCCGCCCTCTCACAAGGCCTGTTCGGCGAGGAAGAGATTTCATCCGCCAAGGGACCGACACTCGAACGGGCCGTGTTATGCAAGGAATTAACGGGATGCATCCCCAAGAACAAAGCCGTGATCTTCTCTATTTCGTATGGCAAGGTCATCTGTCTGACGGAGTTCGATCGCGTGCCGGAATATACGACCGTTCTGCACAAATGGTTTCGCAAAGATATACTTGTGACCTCGATCAAGCTGGCTCTCGAGCCTCCCCGATGGTCGACATTCAGCAGCATAGAGCTTAGATCGGCCGACAAGGGACCTTGGAGGGTGGACGTGGTCGACGAGACGGGTAAGGTGTTGGCCGCATTACGTTTCAGCGTAACGGACTAGGTTATGGGCGATTTGGCGACCTCTTATGCCGCGGTTCGATGGCAGGATATTGTCGATATAGCATTGAACAGCTATATTCTCTTCCGGTTCTATGTCCTGTTTCGGGACACGAACGCGTTCAGAGTGCTCCTAGGCATAACCCTTCTTTGGTTCTTGAATAGGATTTCCTTTTCTTTCGGATTGATCGTAACCAGTTGGGCCTTTCAGGGCATCACCGCTGTCGGCGCATTGATCATCATCGTGGTGTTTCGAAATGAGATCCGATCCGTGCTGCAGGTCAGAGACCTGAGGGCCCTGTTATGGGAACTGCACCCAAAAGCAAGCCGCTCGCCCGTCGGCGTTATGGCGGACTCCGTGTTCGCGCTCTCACGAACATATACCGGTGCTCTGATCGTGCTCCCCGGCATGGAAGAAATCGATGATGTCGTACACAGCGGAATACCATGGGACGGCAAGGTGTCCAGAGAGATGCTCATGACCATATTCTGGACCGAGAGTCCGGTTCACGATGGAGCGGTGATCATTCAGGACGATCGGGTGAAAGAAGTCGGGGCCATCCTTCCGTTATCACAGCGACAGGATTTTCCTTCCTACTATGGGACCCGCCATCGGGCCGCGGCGGGGCTGAGCGAAGCCAAGGACGCTCTCGTGGTGGCGGTGTCCGAGGAGCGGGGAACCGTTACGGTGGCCAAGAATTCCCATATGGCGACGGTCAGCCGGAAAGAACAGCTCGAGGAAATGATCATGCATCATCTGGAGGGAAAACGCGGCCGGCGGACGTACCCCGGAAAAGAATACCTCGAGCTGGGTACGGCCCTGCTGCTGTCCTTCTTCATCATCACGGGGGTATGGTATAGTTTTACGAGGGGCAGAGACACCACGGTGGCCTTCGACGTGCCGATCGAGTACATAAACCGCAGTCCGGCAGTGGCTATCTCGAATACCTCCACGAATGAACTCCGTGTTTTTCTGAGCGGATCGAGATCGTTGATTCAGTCCGTCCGGCCTGAACAGCTTCGGGCGCGTATCGACATGACGGGGACCAAGGAAGGCTTGAATATCGTTAAAATAACGGAGGCCGACATTGAATACCCGCCGGGTCTTGCCCTGAAAGAGATTCACCCTGAAGAAATCGAAGTCCTTCTGGATGCGTACGGTAACAAAACCTTGCCTGTCCAGGTAGATTGGACAGGCAAGCTTCCCGGTGATTTGAATATGGAAAAGGTCACCGTTGCGCCCGATAAGGTCGTTATCACAGGTCCAAAGAAAATCCTGGAGCAGATGTACACCCTGTATACGGAGAAAGTGCCCCTGGACGGCTTAAAAAAATCCGGCAAAATCACCGCCAGGATAGTACTGGATCCGGTGTCGCTGACACTGGCCCAAGGTTCAAAGGATACGGTTACCATAGAGTATGTACTGGCGGAGAAAGAACGATGAGCCGGACATGCAGGCACGCGCATGAAATGAACAAGCTCGACGGGGGAGCCCTTTTCCGGAAGAGGCTCCCCCTATCGCCTCGCTTCGCTATGTGTATTTTGCGAATCTCCTCTACTCAAATTCCATCAGAGCCATAGGCGATTCCTCCCTGACCGGAAGCATGCCCGATGCGGTCGCCAGGAGGAATTTCTTGCGGGCGTATGCTTCGGTTCATCGCTCGACTTTCTCACTGGAATCGGCCGGGCACGGCGCTCCGGCGTCGCGCCACTGTTTTACCTTCGAAACGAACTCGTCGTGAGGCATCGGAACCGGATCCCGACCCTCGCCGGGATTCCAGCCCCACAGGACCAACCTATCGTTTGCAAGGTGATCGACGATCTGCTCGACGGTGCGATCACCATTTTCTTCCGGGTCCTTTATCGACCGGCAAATCCGTGCATCCGTCAGACCCTGCCAAATCATGGGCATCTCCGGCGCCGGCAACCTCCAATGCGGGGCTCCGGGCGGCATGTGGGCGCCGGCAAGATTGTGCTCCTGATGGCAGGCGCCGCACTTTTGCGCGGTCACTCCCTCTCCGTCGGGACCACGTCGAATGTTCATGGTATGCTGGTGACCATCATCTCCCTGACGGGGGAAGTCGCCATCCGAATGACAGTTCAGGCAGCGCGGGTCCCGCAGTACGGAAACGAAACCTGCGAACAACGTTCCGTCTCCGTCCGGGGCTTCCGCCGCGCTGATCCAGCGCGAGAGGCAAATCGCCCCCGTCAGGATCAGACCAGCCACAACCGTTGCGATCGGTAGGAACCTGAATCGATGGTTCATATGGCCTCCGTCATGCGGATCGGCAGTTTGCGGATCCGCTTTCCCGTCGCGGCGAAAATCGCATTGGCGATCGCCGGCGCCGTGCACGGCACCCCCGGCTCTCCAATGCCGCCCGACTCCTCGTTGCTTTCGACAATGTATGTTTCAATGTTCGGGCATTCGTGCATGCGCAGGAGAGGATACGTATGAAAATTCGTTTGCTGCAATCGGCCGTTCTCGAAGGTGAGTTCTTGAAACAGGGCCGCTGAAGCGCCGAATATGGCGCCGCCCTGCAGTTGCGCGTCAATGATGTCCGGGTTCACGTAGCGGCCGCAATCCACCACGCTTACGATCCGATGCACCCGCACCTCTCCCTTTGTGACCGAGACTTCAGCTACCTGCGCGTTAAAGCTCTTAAACGATAAATGCACTGCGATGCCCCGGCCTCGTCCCTTGGGCAGGGGCTTATCCCATCCGGCCTTTTCCGCCGCGAGTTCGAGAACTCGACGATGTCGGGGATGCTCCGGCAGCAAAGTGTGCCTGAACCGGTAAGGATCCTTGCCCGAGAGGGCGGCGAGTTCGTCGATGAAACACTCGACGGCGAAACCGGTGTGAGTATGCCCCACCGATCGCCACCACTGAACCGGAACATGGACTTCAGCCTGGTGATACTCGATCGCCAGGTTGGGAATCGCATAGGGAAGATCTTCGACGCCTTCAACGGCCGATGGATCGTATCCGTTCTTCTCGATCATGCTTTCGAACGGAGTTCCCGCAAATATGGATTGGCCGACCAGACGCGATCTCCAACTGACCGGTTCGCCGTTCGCATCCAGGCTGCCCGCGATCGCGTGCAGGAACATCGGCCGATACCAGCCGCCCTGCATATCGTCCTCGCGCGTCCAGAGCACCCTGACGGGCAGCTCCGCTGTCTTTGCCACATGGACGGCTTCAACCACGAAATCCGAGTTCGGGTTGGCGCGACGGCCGAAACCGCCGCCCAGAAACGTGGTGTGTATCCGGACCTTTTCATCCGGGAGTCCGGCGACCTTGGCTGCGTTCGCGCGGTCGAGGCTCTGGAACTGGGTCCCGGTCCAGATCTCGCAAGAGTCCGCCCGCAAATCCACGGCGCAATTCAGCGGTTCCATCATGGCGTGTGAGAGATACGGAAACTCGTAGACCGCCTCGATCTTTTGGGACGCCTTTGCGAATGCCGCATCGGGGTCGCCTTCGCGGCGCACGCTCTTGCCCGGAGTGGTCGCATGCTCACGGAATTGCTGCATGATCCGATCGGTGTTGAAGGAACGCATCGGTCCTTCGTCCCAATCGATTCGAAGGGCGTCACGCGCGGTCTTGGCCTGCCAGAAGGAGTCCGCGATGACCGCGACGCCGGAGGGCACGGCCACGATTTTGCGCACGCCGGGCATACCGGCTGCGCGGGAATCATCGAAGCTCTTCATCGTTGCGCCGAAGATCGGCGCTCGGGCAAGGACCGCCGTCAACATTCGAGGCGGCTTGACGTCGATTCCGAAGACCGCCTGGCCATTCACCTTTTCCGCGGTATCCAGGCGTTTCATCGGCTTGCCGATGAGCTTGAAGTCCTTTGGGTCTTTCAATGCCGCTTCAGCGGGCGGTGTTAGTTTCGCCGCGGCTTCGGCGAGCCGGCCATAGGATAGCTTTCGATTATTGGGGTCGAGGACTGCGCCGGACTCCGTGCGAAGCGTTGCGGGATCCACGCTCCAGTGTTGTGCCGCGGCGGCCACGAGCATGGCGCGGGCCACGGCGCCGGCCATGCGAAATTGCTCGAATCCCGACCACACGCTCGAACTCCCCCCGGTCATTTGCATGCCAAAGACCGGATGGTAGTATACCGGATCGACCGGCGCCGGTTCAAAGCCGATCCGGTTCCAGTCCGCATCGAGCTCCTCCGCAAGCAGCATGGGCAGCGACGTATAAACGCCCTGTCCCATCTCCGAGTGATTCACGATGACGGTGATTCGCTCGTCCGCGCCGATCCGCACAAAGGCGTTCGGCATGAAATCGACGGCCTGCTCTTGCGCATGAGCAGGTCCGCTCTTGCCCGGAAAGTACAATCCGATCACCAGCCCGCCGGCGGCCGCAAGCGAAAATCGGAGGAATTGCCGGCGCTCCATCGCGAGAGCGTTCATTTGGCGCCTCCCTTCGCGATCATGCCGGCCGCACGGTGGATCGCCTTTCGGATGCGCGGGTAGGTGCCACATCGGCAGAGGTTTCCCGCCATCGCCTGATCGATGTCTTCATCCGTAGGCTGTGGTTTTTCGCGCAAGAGCACGGCCGCACTCATCAGTTGTCCCGATTGGCAGTATCCGCACTGCGGCACATCTTCGGCAATCCAGGCCTGCTGCAATGGATGACTCAGATCGGGCGAGAGACCCTCGATGGTGGTCACCTCTCTGCCGATGGCCCGCGACACCGGCGCAACGCAGGAGCGAACCGCCTCTCCATCCAGAAGTACGGTACAGGCGCCGCACTGGGCCATCCCGCAACCGAATTTGGTTCCCGTAAGTCCGAGGCTTTCCCGGATCACCCAGAGAAGCGGCGTATCCGGGCTCACGTCTACCTGATATCTTTTTCCGTTCACTGTTAATGAGATCATGCAGACCCCCTTTCCAGAAAAGGTGAAAACTGCTCGCTCTGAGTTCGGTCTATGTCGGGATCACAAAATGACCGGGATTTCTTCGATGGTGTTGCACTCAGCCAAATGGCGGATCGGCGCCGTCAAAAGGAACAGAACGGTCATTTGTCTTTCTTTTCAGCTCACGGGAGTCACCAACATCGCCGTTTCGCTCGTGAACCGACCTCAGACCTCAGCATAAAACATTACTGATGCTTCGGACAAACGAGAATAAGGTAAACTCCTTATTAACTCGTAAAGACTGCTGTATTTCCGCTCGGGCTGAATCACTGATGTATGATCCGGGTCAGGGCTACGGGGGCAACGAACGAAACACCGAGTTCGCCTGCGGGAGGATGCGGTCTCCACACGATTATTCTCCGGGAACGATCGCCCCGCCCCGGCGCCTTTCCGGTTGATCGATCAAGCGCGATTTGTTAAATATCAAGAGGCCATACAAGGGATGGTTTAGCCGGTAACCGGGAGCGCCCGTTATGATCGGCTTCCCTCGAACTTGCCTACCTGACGTTTCGAGTGCTTTTTTTGGCCACTGCGACTAAAGCGGCTCTGATACTAGATTGCATGGCTAGGTATTACGGGATGCACGCGACGTTGGGGGTAATCCGATATGTTCTCAGCGACGTACCCGCTCCGCCGAAGGCGGTGCGGAAATGCTCAGAGGATTTGAAAGGAGTCTGAGGGCTCCGCCTCCGGCGGGTTGACGTTTTCCTCAGGGCAACAACAACATCCATCCTCATGATAGGATCGACCCTGACTTCCTTCGAATGTTCCCTTTGACCGGGAGTTCACATGCTGTCCAAAGTGCTGAGTTCGGCCACCTTAGGTATCGACGCCTATATTGTTGAAGTGGAAGTGGACATTGCCAGCGGTCTGCCCTCCTTGTCCACTGTAGGCCTGGCCGAGGGCGCGGTCCGGGAGAGCAAGGACCGGGTCAAGGCCGCCGTGAAAAACGCGGGATACGATTTTCCCGTTGACCGCATCACCGTGAACCTCGCTCCGGCCGATCGCCGCAAGGAGGGTTCCGGCTTCGATCTGCCCATAGCGGTGGGGATTCTGGCCGCCACGGGCGCGATCAAAGGGGCCATGCTCGACCATTTCGCCATGAGCGGCGAACTGGCGCTGGACGCACGGGTCAAGAGCGTGCGGGGCGTGCTCCCCATGGCCATCGAGGCCCGGACCCGAGGCCTCAAGGGCGTCCTGGTGCCCAAGGAAAACGTGCCCGAGGCGGCGGTGGTGAAGGGCATTGGCGTGTACGGGGCTGAAAACCTGATCCAAGTGGTCGAGTTCCTGAACGGCAACGACGCCATACCGCGTGTGGAAGGAGGAACCCTCGATGAGGCGCCCGCTCCGCCTGAACACATGGTGGACTTCAATGAAGTGAAGGGCCAGGAGCAGGCCAAGCGGGCCCTCGAGGTGGCCGCCGCCGGCGGGCATAATGTCATTATGGTAGGGCCGCCCGGGTCGGGCAAGACCATGCTGGCCAAACGCATTCCTACCGTGTTGCCCGTGCTTTCCTTCGACGAATCCCTCGAGTGCTCGAAAATCTACAGCGTCATGGGACTCATGCCCCAGGGGGCGGGCCTGGTGAACATCCGGCCGTACCGTTCTCCCCATCACACCATATCCGACGCCGGCCTCATCGGCGGAGGAGTGATCCCCAAGCCGGGGGAGGTCAGCTTGGCCCATCACGGGGTCCTGTTTCTGGACGAACTGCCGGAATTCAAGAAGAACGTCCTCGAGGTATTGCGGCAGCCCTTGGAAGACGGCGTGGTCACCATTGCCCGGGCCTCCTCGAGCATCACCTATCCGGCTCGGTTCATGCTCGTGGCCGCCATGAATCCCTGCCCCTGCGGATATCTGGGGGACCCCAAGCACGGGTGCACGTGCAGCTCCCAGGCCATCAACCGGTATCACAACCGTATTTCAGGGCCCTTGTTCGACCGCATCGACATTCAGGTGCACGTACCTGCCGTGCAATATAAAGACCTGAGCGCGGACACGGCCGGGGACCCGTCGAGCACGATTCAGGAACGGGTCCAGCGGGCCCGCAAGCTCCAGCTCGAACGGTTCAACGGCGTTCCCATCTTCTCCAACGCCCAAATGACGAGCCGGCTCATCCAGCGCTTCTGTAAACTCGATACCGAAGGCCGCACCCTCCTCGAACGGGCCATGGAGCACCTCGGCCTGTCCGCCCGGGGCTACGCCCGGATCCTCAAAATCGCCCGCACCATCGCGGATCTTCAGCAGGAGGAACACATTTCCGCCGTGCACCTGTCCGAAGCCATCCAGTACCGGAGTCTGGATCGAAGGAGGGGGTAGGGGAAGACTAGAAGAGCGTTTTCGAGGTAGTGTGGGTAACCCCTCCCAAAACTTTTTGAGTGCGGGTCACCCCGCGTCCCGCGGGGTGACCCGGCGCCGATGTGAGCCTTGGGGTACCGAGGCGCTGTTTCTCGGGCTGGAGGCTTCTATTACACGCAGGACGGATGGGAAGTTAAGTTGCAATTCCACCCACACCCACGGGTGCGGGGTCTCAGCTTCCCATTTCCGAAATCCAGGATCGGATGAAGTCGAGATATTCAGGCACGGGCATCATATTGAGATCGTCGTCGGCGAATCCTTCTTTCTTCCTCGTATCGAAAAAATCAGACGTGAAATCCGTAAACCGATACCAGATTACGGCTGGGCCGGCTATGTTCTTAACACCGACGGTCTCTAAGAACCAGTTTCGAACGCATCGGACAACTTCTTTCGGATCGTTGTTATGATTTTTTATGTCAACACCGGACAAATCTGATAAGGCTTTCATGAACTCAAAACGCTCTTTTTCCAGAATAAGGCATTTCTTTTGTTTTAGCGCATCAGACCCAAACAATCGAGAACCGTATTCGATCCCCAACTCGAAAGGCATATTCATGCGGTAATATTCATCCACCTTTTTTGCTTTGAGTCGAGAAAGGTCATGAATGCTGTAATTGGATTCACGAATGAGGCCGCAAATCTTGTCAATACGGATCGCCGCGGTGGCGGAATCTTATCTTCTGCTGGGGTGTTTCTATCCTTTGCTTTAAATGCAGAACCCACTGCGTCTATCGGAGCTCGTTCTCCGGGGGCGCCTGACTTCTCCATGGTCGGGTACCCACATCTGCTTCTCAGTGCGAGTGTGCCTGCGAATGGTTAGTGTACTTGATCAGTGCTTTGCTGCCTTCAATTCTTTGCAAAAGGGAAGGATATTCGCTTTCTTGCCTTTAGAATACGTGCAAAATTGCCGTATATTCAGTATTTGCTCAACCGGGTGAGGAGATCAAAATGGGAACAAGGTTGCAAGGGCGGGGATCTATTTGGTATCAATAGAAAAGGTTGCTTTTAACCGGCAATGTGGAGACGTGGGCGATGAGCCGAAAATCCAAGTGGTGCAAGCCTAAGGTTGAAGATGGTTTTGGGCAGGTTCAGTTCAGTTCTTGGAAGCGCTTTTATGAGTACCTGAATGAAGAGATGCATGAACACGGATCGTGCATTTGGCGGGGGCAGCGATGCGATAATTGGCGGGCGAAATCCACCTTTGACCGACTGTTTAAGAAACTTGACCATAGAGACATGAGAAGTTCGGCGTTTAAGCAGTCTCACCTTGAACGGATCCAATTTGCTTCACGAGGCAGAAGAGGTTCAAATCCTCCTGAGCTTGAAGAAAACCAATGGTGGGCGTTAGGCCAGCACCACGGACTCGCCACTCCCCTATTGGACTGGACCACATCGCCCTTTGTTGCCGCTTTCTTTGCATTCGCTGAGCTTGGTGAAAAGCAGACTTCACATAGAGCCATCTATGCACTCAACAAACCTCTCGTGGAAGAGAAGGGTAGGGAGCTATTCGACCCTGTGGAAGAAACATGGGTCGGGCTCACAGCGAGTAGGGGGGTCGAGTTCATCAAACCGATGTCGAACGAAAATCAAAGCTTGATCGCTCAAGGCGGAGAATTCACTAAGACGCCGATTAATACTGATTTGGAATATTGGGTTAAGAGTTGGTTCCAAGGGGAAGAGACGTACATCCTTCTGAGGCTTTTAGTGCCAGACAAGGATCGCAAAGAATGTCTACGGGCACTCAATAGGATGAACATTAATCACCTTAGTCTATTCCCGGACCTTTATGGTGCATCCAAGTACTGTAATCTATTCGCAGAAATTGAGAATTATTGAAGAGCTCGGATTCATTGAACAGAAGAGCTTGGTGTTGAAATATTGAATTATGACTGGACGTAAACGAATGTATGTCTATAAGTACCTACCGGATCAATTGGATAAGATTGGTGATATAATTGTTAATAGACGGGTCTATTTCTCATCTCCGTTGAACTTCAATGATCCTTTCGACTGTGCCACAGGCATTCGGTTCCCTAATCCAACAGAGCTAACCGAGTGAGATCGAAAGACATAAAGACCCAGCTTGGATCTCCGAAGCTGAGGAACGTATTGAAGAAATGGTTCAGGACGCAGGTCGCAAGAGGGGAGTATTTTGTGTTTCAAAAACAAAGGAAAGCGTTAGTATGTGGGCACACTATGCTTCAAATCATCGAGGCGTCATAATCGAATTCGATCATGGAGCCCTTGTCGATGAAGAGCACCAAGTTAGGTCCTTTAAGGTGAATTACCAGGACTCGCTGCCAAACCTATGCCAATATAGAGCGGCTGTGGAGTCGGGAGATCCTGTAGAATTTTCTAAGTTATTTTTCTGCACCAAATCAACAGAATGGAAAAACGAGCAAGAATGGCGCTTTTTCACCGAACCCGCGGATAGTTTCCTGGATCTGCCTGAGGGATCCATTACGAGGGTTATCCTCGGTGCCAAGATGCCTGACATGACCAAGAATTTGATACGACAATGGATACGGAGTAGCGATCAGAAAATCATTCTGTCAAATGCTTATCCTTCAAAATATTCGTTCAAAATCATAGCGAAGGACCGTCTCGGGGATTAGGTCGGCTTATTCTATTCACAACGTCATCATGGTGGATCCCCCTGGGATCGGGCAAAAAATGCCGGCCAAGCGCATTCCCACCGTACTGCCCGCCCTTTCCTTTGACGAATCCCCCCGAAGGCTCGAAAATCTACAGCGTCACGGGCATCATCCCCCACAGCGCCGGCCTGGTGAACATCCGGCTCTTCCGTTCGTCCCATCACACCCTATGAACAAGGGCCAAAAATAGATCCGATCCCATTCTGAATTCGAAAGCGAACATTGACAAGTCGATGTTCGCCAACTAAAATGATATTAAGATATCCAAATCATAATGATATCAGATATAAGGTGACGAAATGAAGGCGATCAGTATTCGTAACGTTCCGGACGATGTGTATAGCGCCCTCCATACCATGGCAAGGGACAATCGTCGAAGCCTCCAGGAGCAGGTCAAATACATTTTAGAACAGGAGGTCAGGCTGACGAAAGGATCTTCCATGGCCAAGGCCAAGGAATGGAGGGACAGGCTCAAGAGGCGGCAGCATAGCGATACTGTTTTAAGTGTGAGAGAGGACCGGCAAAGATGATCGGGGTCATCGATACTTCGGCCCTGATACGGCTTTTTGTACCGGATGGACCCATACCGGATGGACTTGATGAATTTTTTCAAGGGGTTGAGCGAGGCCGAAATATTGCTATTGCCCCGGAACTGATCGTGGTGGAATCCGCGAATGTGATCAATAAGAAACGTAAAGCCGGCGAAATCTCTGAAGAGGAAAGCCGTCAGCTCTTGTTGGATATTCTTGCCATGCCGATTCGGCTTTTTCCTCATAGGCCTCTAATTCAGCCTTCTTTTGACTTGGCCTCTGAATATGAATTGACACTATATGATGCACTTTTTCTTGCCTTGGCGACAGCACAGGGGGCAATCGTGTTTTCCACTGATGAAGCCATGGTCAAGGTTGCCGGGCTGATGAATTTATAACAAAAGGGTCAAGTTCGCCGGATCTCGAGGAATACGAATCGATTTCTCTGGAAGACTACCGGACGAATAAAAAGGACCAGCGGTTTGTGGAGCGAACGCTCCAACTCGCCTGCGAATGCTGCCTGGACAGGGTAGCGGCCCACCTCGTTTCACGGCTGGGCTACAGGGAACCCAGGGACAACAAGGATTTGTTTGCCGTTTTGTCCGAGAATCAAGTTATCACCGAGCCTGTCCATGAAGCCACGGTCAAGATTGCCCAATTCAGGGAAGTTGTGGTGCATGACTACGCCCGAATCGACCCTGAAATCGTCACCGGCATCCTGAGAAACCATTTGGCGGATTTCAAGCGGTTCGCCGGGGAAGTCATCGGTTTTATCGAAGGACACGGAATCTGATTTAAAGGAGGACCGGAGGACGGACCCGGCCGGACGGGCCCATCCTCTTCCCCAGAAATGCGTATCGTTCCGGAACCTCATGTAAAAATAGCGTTGTTTTCCATGTCCATAGTGCATTCCGAGCGTTCGACGTCGGCTCGCTCCGAATTATTCCAGGGGGACACCGGATATCACGCCGGGTGGAACCTCTTCTTCGTAAGGTTGCACATAGTTCTGATCCATGGCTTCCGTCAGAATAGTCTGAAAGGTGTTGAAATCGACATCCAAATTCGTGGCGGATGTGCTACCGCCCGGAATCAGCAGCTGCATTTTTGCAGGTGGATTCTCGAGTGTAAGCGGCGTCAGATTGCGCAGTTGGTCGAAGGTTTGGGCGACGAAGAACACGCGAACGAGGTACTCTTGCGAATGTTTCGACTGTCGCAGTTCGAATACGAGTGCTCCGCCCGGAGGACATAAATCCGGTTGATAGCCGGGCAGGGTCCAGTGCATCTTAAGAAGTCCCGCCAATCCGACCACGTAGGCATCGGAAGTGATAATAACCAGCACCCGTGATTCCGGGTCTCCAAATTCTCCGAGCATGTCCTCGCCGATTACGGTTTGCTCCATGGTGCGAAGTATGTGCGAGGCGGCGTTCGAGCTTTGCACCTGGTTGAGGTAAGGCGACTGCAATTCAATTCTAAAAAGCAGGGTGGTAATTCGAGTCTGTTGGGAAAGGGCGTCCAATGAAAGTCGGCCCCAAGCCACATCCTCGAGAGGGAAGTTATCCGCATATTGCATTACAAAGGGGTCGGTCGCTGAAGATATGGCATCCAGTCCGCCCACATTAATCACACCTCCCGTATACAATATCGTTGTACTCGCTGAGAACGAAATCGGCAGGGCGGTTGGATCGACAGATCCATTGAGCGCGCCGTTTGTCGGCTGTGTTCCCGGCGGATAGAGCACGTTACGGATCAGGGAAAGCTCGCCGCTGTACGCGGATGCTGTCGCCGTCCCGGTACCGAAAACTCCCTGAACTTCGGTCAGTGCGCGGACAGGGTCAACGGTCGCCACGTTCGCCAAAATGGGATCGAAAACCGGGTCGGGCTCGGCAGGCGTGGTGCCGTCGGCGATCCTATAGGAGTGAACCGGTATGGTTGCACCCGGGAACAACCCTTCCCCGAATTTGGCGGCGGTAATGTTGGTGCGCTGGATGGGTTCGGCGCGGAAATACGAGCGCGATAGATCCGTTTGAGCGTCGCCCGTGAGAAGGCCTTCATTGAGCAGATAGTCGCGGAAATAGGAGCCAAGCAAGCTTGCCGCCTGCCGGCCGCGCGGGGTCAGGTAGCCCTTCGGGACCCCGACAAAGTCGGGGTAAGGGTCAGCCGCAAACTGGGCCAAGCCGGATGGGTCGGATGTGGGTGCGCGTATGCTGTGGCGGCCAAAGACGATGATCTGTTTAAGAATTGTGCCGTCATCCCCAACCAGTACAACGTTGGAATATTGGCTGACTCCGGTATTATCGCGAGCTTGGACGGCCGCGTAGAAGGCGGCGCCCGCCGGTAGTTCGCCCGACAAGCTTCTTTGTGTTCCCATATCCACGCTTACGATGGAAGCCGGATCCGGGGAGGACGTTGGGACATAAGACAGGGTATAACCCGTTGCACCAGGGACTTCGGCCCAGGAAAGGTAAAACGATCTCCCATTGGTGACACTTAATACCGGGGGTTGTGGCTGAGCCAATGCCGTGCCGGATATCAAAATCATGAAGGCACAGGCCATCAACAAATAAAATTTCTTCAATTTCATGCCGTACTCCTTGGTTTTCATGTTGGTTCTTTGTGCGTAAGCGTTGACGTTGTTTCAATGTCGAGTCGTTTTAGGTTGAAGCGCCTGCGGAATCGCGCCAACGGCTGCCATCGGATCCGCATCTTTCCCCGTCCCTTGCACCGACCGGCTGATGAGCCGGACAAGCTTTTTGCATGCGAGCTCGGGTACAGAACCTATCGGCCGGGAGGGCGAATCAGATAAGTTATTTATTGGACTGAAAGGCCGTTTTGAGCAACCGAGGGCCATTCAATGAGTAGGCCCGCGCATCTTTCTCGAATAGTCCATCGAGCACCTGGGCCTGTCGGTCCGCGGCTACGCCCGAATCCTCAAAGTCGCCCGCACCATCGCGGACCTTCAGCAAAAGGAACACATTTCCGCCGTGCACCTGTGCGAAGCCATCCAGTATCGGAGCCTGCATTGGAGGGGCGGATGAGATGTGGTTTCTCAGAGACCCTTGGGGACCCTTTTGGGAAAATCCCGCCGGAGGCGGGACCAAACCCCTCCCAAAAGGTTTTGAGTGGGGGGCACCCGGCGTGTCGCGGGGAGACCTGAGGATACTGGCGGCCTCCGCGTGAGCCGAACCGACGGGTTGATGAACTGATTAACCTGTTGTCTAAGGGTCAAGGGCGGATATTGCGTGTCCCCGAGAGATCAGATCGAAAAGCCATGATCAGGGTAGGACGCCCTATATCGGGCAAGACGGTGCCTGCTTTGGGCATTCTTGCGGGAGTTGTCTTGCTGTCTTTGGACAAATCCCTCGAGTGTTCGACAAACGGCTATTGACAATTCCAATACTTACAGGTAACCATGTAATTGCCTGTAGCGTAGGCTGCGGGGAAGCACACAGGATGTCAACACTGAGGCTGAGATCTATCTTGGCCCGCCAGGCTGGCATCCAGACAGTGGTCGAGATTACTGTTCCAATAGTGAGCATGATTTCCTCCACAGTGCTTATAATAAGCATTTCTGACAGATGCGGCGCACGCGAATCGTGTGGAAAACGTTGTTTGAAACGTTGAGCTAAGCCGGGAGCGACTATAGGATGGCCGCGGTCCTTCTCTCCCGGTTTTGCAGATGCCCCGAAGACCAGCATGTCTCCCAAGAAAGACATTCCCCCTTGGTATCGGCCTCGTCGTTATCTCCATTTTGACCTGCCTATCACCTTAAGACAACCTGAGCTGCTCGTCACAAACCCGACGAGGGTGCAGCAGCACGCGTTTTATCCGTTTATTTCGTATGACATCAAGAGCGAAAAAGTGGAGGTCAAGGAGGATGGTTTGTTCGAAAGAAAGAGGAAGGATCGCCCTGTTTCTTATGCATCCCATGTGGATTCTCATGTTTATTCCTATTATGGCTGGCTGCTTAACAAAGAGTACGAGAAGCGTGTAAGTATTTTGGAAATTGGTAAGAATGTTCTTGCCTTCCGAGATTATACAAACGCAAAATCTATGAAAGATATTCTCACTTGGGAAAACGTAATTTTATAAGTTACGCGCTTCGTAGCGCGAAAGGAATGAACTCAAGTGCCATCAGAAAGCAAATCAAACCTCTTTGGAATCGCCTGCAGGAGGTGATAGATATACCCTAAACCAAGACTATGTCCACTGCATCAGTTGATTTCTACTATGGTTATGACATTTCGAAACAGAACGGATACACGGCCAGCGGGGGCTACTTCTGCGGATTTTGAGAGGCGCTTTTCAAGACATCTGCCCCTTCTGCGTAATCATCTGACTTCTAGTGTCGGACCGTGGAATCACTCAAAATGAAATCCGCCATCGAGCAAACACTGAATCAGGACGTGCCGCGACTGATGCGCCGCCACTTGGCGGTCCGGTCCGCCTATGTGTTCGGATCCGTGGCCACGGGATTCGAACGTGTGCATAGCGATGTGGATGTTACGGTAAGGGTGGACAGAGGTCTTACGCCGGTGGAGATGTTCGACCTCAGGCTGAAGATCGCCGACGCGCTTGAGGATCTTCTGGGCCGTCCGGTGGATGTGGTGGTGTTGAACACGGCGTCGCTGAAAATGATCCATCAGGTCATGACCACCGGCCGCAGGCTGTATGCAGCGGATCCGGAAGAAGAAACCGCCTTTCGCCTTCAGAAGAGGAAGGAGTATTTCGATTTTCAATACTACCTGAAAGACGACCGGAAGGCTTTAAAAGCATTCTATGGGTGCTGAACACGGCAGGTGACGCAGATGATAGAAACGGACGTGATCGAATCCAAACTTCGGTTTTTGAAAGAATATCTGGTGGATCTCGAGGAATTCGAAACGATTTCTCTGGAAGACTACCGGACGAATAAGAAGGACCAGCGTTTTGTGGAGCGAACGCTCCAACTCGCCTGCGAATGCTGCCTAGACATAGCGGCCCACCTCGTTTCACGGCTGGGCTACAGGGAACCCAGGGACAACAAGGATTTGTTTGCCGTATTGTCCGAGAATCAAGTTATCACCGGGCCTGTCCATGAATCCATGGTCAAGATGGCCAAGTTCCGGAACATTGTTGTGCACGACTACACTCGCATCGACCCCGAAATCGTCGTAGGAATCCTGAGAGACCACTTGGCGGATTTCAGACGATTCGCTAAAGAAATTATAGACTTTTCAGAAGATTGGCAGAGGGTTTGACACGCGAATAGAGCCCCTCAATCAGCTTGGTTGAAAGAACGAACATCGAAATATCGAAAGGCCGGAATGTCCGGAAGCAGGTTTAAAAGCTCACGAATCTCCTGAACAAGAGTCAAGAGCGGACGTATGTCATGGTGGACTACAAAAAGAAGCAACGGCTCATATCATTAAATGACAACTACAAGGAGTATAAGAGGGTCTTCGCCGCGCTTTTGTCCAACCTCAAAGACGTGATCGCATCCGAGCATGAACTGGGTGTAACGGTGGAAGATGCAGAGGCCGGCCATTTGATATTCAGCTATTTGGATGCCCGGTTTGAAGCGGCCCTCGGCGTTCACCTGGCAAAGACCGGAAAGCCGTTCGGCAAAATCACCTTTTCAAAAGTACAATCTGACGATCCGAAGGAACGGTTCCTGCTAAGCACTTTGTATTTCAATGACATCGGCAATGCGACGTGGAATGTGGAACAGCCGTATCCGGATATGAACATCGAAAAGAGGGATAGCGCGCATCATCTGCTGGTCGAGTGGCTGAATCAGTTTCTTGAAAAAGGGTTCAAATCTGCTCTTGAGTCTTGACGCATCGGTTCAAAAGGCGGAGAAAGCAACGGCACGAGGGATGCCATGGGTATCCTGACCGGTCGCTCTACCAGAGGTACGGTCCATACAAGACGCCCTCATCCGCGGGATGGATTAGCGCGCATGCCTTGAGGTGAAGAGCATCGGAGACCCGTGTGCGGCGAGGCGCCTGTGGAAAGTCTCGACAAGAAGGGAAAATCAGCTTTATAGTCCGGGCTCTACCCTCATCGCTGCTTCTTTCTGCAGGAGAAACACAACAACTCGATGCGGCCGTCTTTTTCGGAAGGATGGACCGTGCGCATGCTTTCACGGCAGTTCTCGCACACCAAAGGATCCAGCCGGCGCGTCACAGGGTTCCAGATGAGCTTGAGAGAACGCTTGAGGCTGCTTAGCTGAAGATGGACCATGATCTGGGCCACGGGAACAAGTAACCGCATGGCTGCCCGGGCGGTCACTACTACACGAATCCTGTACTTGCGCTCCAAGTCCCTCGTTTTTTGCGCCATTTCGTCGGGAAGCCCTCTCAGCTTGGCCTCCCTGTCCAGCCGCTGGGTCTCGCCCAGGTTGGGATTGGAAAGGCCGGCCGCCATTTCGTTTCCAAGGGCTTCGTAATACTCGCGGGTGTTTCTGACATCGCGCGCCAACCGCCAACGCATGCTGGAGAAAAAGCTGGAGAGCTCTTGGTCGGTGGCAACCCGAGCTTCCTTCAGGGCCGCCGATACCGCGAGAGTGAGGTCGATGGGGAAGTGAGGCGGAATACTTCCCGGAGCGAAAAACTGCGGCTGAAAACCGGCCCATTCTTGTTCCAGGCCGGCAATGATGGAGCCGGTGTTTTCGTGAACGGTGACCCGGACCAGCCCTTCCTTGCGTTCATCGCTGAGGGCTACATAGTGGCAGGCAAGAACCATGTATGTGGTCCTCGCTTCGGCCCGGACGCCCACGGAGGCTCGGCCCGCCGCAAACCCAATGTCCTTCCCGAGCAGGTTCTCAAAGCCCTCTTTCTTCAAATAGGGCGCCTCGAGTCGCGCATACACCAGGGGAACCCTGCCGGTGGCCAGGTCGATCAGCCGATCCAGTAAAGTTCCTCCGTAGAGAAGCGGTTCCCCCCCGTCACCGAGTTGAACTTCTTCAGGAAGTTGTAGAACGCTACAAAGATCGGGCGAGAGCAAAGCGAAAACGTGGTCGGATCGCTGCTCCACATCGCCGCCGTGCTTCTGAATCACCTCGGCCGCAAAGCCGAGCAACTCCGGGTCCGCCGTCATACCCCAAAATCCTGTTGAAAGAGCTTTTCGTCGAGGTCCTTACTCTTTTCATAGGCTGTCTTGGCCCGCTTCAAGCGGGATGCCAGGGCCCCGAAAGCGATTCGCCGCTCCGTTTCGTCGGTGTGTTGCACCCAGATTTCGTAAACGAGATCGCTGAACTCCTGTTCTCCCTGGAGGCGGCCCAGAATCATGTCGATCTCTCCAACCACAAGCTCGAACATGTTGATCTTCCTGTCGAGCACCTCGAGGATATGGTCTTCTATGCTCCCCAAGGCACAGAAGTTGTACACATGCACCTCCTTTTCCTGACCGATCCGATGGATGCGGCCGATGCGCTGCTCGATCTGCATGGGGTTCCAGGGGAGATCGTAGTTTACCATTACCTGGCAGAACTGCAGGTTATGCCCCTCCCCGCCTGCACCCGTGGATAAAAGAACCGGCGCGCCGTTTCGGAACTGCTCCATGACGCTCTGTTTTTGACCCGCGGTCAAACTACTATGAAACACGACGTGGGCGATGTCCCTTTCGAGAAACGCGTGGTGTAGGTGCTCCAGTGTTGAAAGGTAGTTCACAAACACAATCTTCTGCTGGGAGGAGGCGTGAATGAGATCGATCACCTTTTGAGTCTTGATCCCCGTGCCGATGTTCCTTCCAAGATCGAGCAATTCGTTCACCCGGCGCTTTGAGCCATCCGTTGTGCGCTCCGCGATTCTCTCGAGCATCTTGATCGCCGCTTTCGGCGAAGAACCAGCCGCTTCCAGAAGCTTGCGCAGCGTCAACTTCGGAAGGTCCACGGAGCGAAGATTCGCATGTTCCGCCACAAAGGAGCTGATCCCTTGATAGAAGGACACCTCCTTCCGAGAGGGGGAGAGGCTCGTGGTGTACGCGAAGCGGGGAGGCAGGCGCAACTGCGTGACGGAACGCGTATTGCGGATCATGACCTCCTTCAAGAGGTCCCGTAACTTTTCCCTGTTGCGCGGATCCGTGGGATTACCGCGGCTAACGAATTCCTCCTTGAAGGCTCTGAGCGTTCTTAAATGACCGGGCTTCAGAAGGGTGACGAGGTTGTACAGTTCTTCCAGCTTGTTTTGTACCGGCGTGGCTGTGAGCAGAAGCAGGAAGTTTTTCTGTATAGCGTTCACAAGCTTCCAATTCAGCGTGGTCCTGTTCTTCAGGTGGTGCGCTTCGTCCACGATCACGAGGTCGTAGGAGCGGGACGTGACCGGGTCGAAATGTCGGTTGGTCCGGGCTGTCTGGATGGAGCAAAGAATCAGGTCTTCTCGCCAGAACCTTTCGGGATCCTGACGGGCAAGAGGATGGTTGGAAGTGGTGAACCGAAGGTCGAACTTCCCCCGAAGTTCCTCATCCCATTGATCCACCAGGGAACTGGGGGCAAGAATGAGGACTGAGCGGACTAAACCCCGCGCCAGGTATTCTTTCAACACAAGTCCGGCTTCAATGGTCTTGCCCAGACCCACCTCGTCCGCCAGGATGGCGCGGCCTCGAAACGCCTTCATGACCTTTCGGGCCGTTTCCTCCTGGTACCAGAAGGACTGAACGTTTCGCAAAGAAGCAAGGCTGAGGATCTGGTCATAGGAGGCGAGAAACGAGAGCTTATAGGCCCTCATGGCCAGATCCAGGGCGGCGCGGTCGGCGATTTCATGGTTACGGACGGCCGCCAGAACCGGCTCTCCATCCGTTTCAAAGGCCACCTGGAGCTCGGGCTGTCCTTCGCCCTCCGTTTCCTTGGTCTGCCTTGTTTCTTCCTCGCCTTGAGAGTTCCCTACGGGGGCTGCGGTAAGGGCGGCTTCAGAATCGTCCCCCCGATGGGCGGAACTTGCGCTCGAACTTCCCACAGCGGATTTTGGAGAGAATTCCAGGAGCAGCAGGCGACATAACCGTAGATACTCCGCCACCTGTTTTCTTGCAGCCTTGGGAAGTTGGCCCAATAACGGCGTGGATTTCACTTCCAGTTGCCGGAATACTTCTTGCGCGAGGGCGTATGACTTGTTTTGGAAAGCCAGTTCTCCCAGCTGAAGGCAGTCCAGCTTTGTAACCAGCCGCCCCTGTTCCCAGGCTTGTCGCAACAGCGTAAAGAGCGTGGATGTTTCGCCCAACTTGCGGGCGCACATGACCGCGATTTCCCACGCGTATGGGCTGGGTGTCTCCATTTTGAGTCGCTTGATGGATAGAGCCAAGGCCGATCGATGATTTCCGGCCATTAGATCTTGATATGCAAGGAAGTCAAGGTCCTGCTCTTTTCCCCTGCGAGCGATGCGATCCAGCTCTCGGCGGCGGACCTTTCGCTTTTCTTCGCGTTTCCGTTTTCTCTTTTGCTCTCGATCCACTCCCACGGCCGGTGGTCCTTGTATCTGTGAAGTTCGGGGCTACCGGGAGTTGCAGTCCGGCTGCAACAATCCATACCAAAGTTGTATCCGTCCACCATTGCGCTTGGGGAATCTTCCGCACGCATCCACCGTCCCGGAATTTCCATAGTTATCGCAAATCCGTCCGATGCGCAACCGTTAATAAGGGGTCAAATCTACTCTTGACTCTTACTGCGCATTCATCGTAGGATTTGCAACATGTCACGACCGCTGCGAATCGAATATCCCGGCGCCTGGCATCACGTGATGAACCGGGGGAGAAGAGGCGAGCCCGTTTTTACGGGCCGGCCGGATTATGCAGCGTTTACTTCCCTCCTCAAGGAAGCCTCTGAACTGTGGAATTTGCGAGTTGCCGCCTATTGCCTCATGCCCACCCATTATCACCTGCTCGTGCAGACGCCTGAAGCCAACATATCCCGCTGCATGAGGCACATCGACGGGGTGTACACGCAGCGATTCAATCGTCTCCACCAGTTTGACGGACCGCTGTTTCGGGGCCGATACAAATCGATTCTTTTGGACGCCGACAGCTACCTGCTGCAACTGGTCCGCTATATTCACCGGAATCCGTTGAGGGCCGAATTGGTTGATCGATTGGAAGCATACAAGTGGAGCAGCCACAGGGGATATCTCTCGCGCGCCAAGGGATGGAGCTGGCTCCACAAGGCGTATGTCCTGTCGATGCTTTCAGCCCGGCCGCGGGGCAGGTTGGAGGCGTACCGGAATTTTATGCGTTTGGAAGACCAGGCGACCCTACTCGGTGTATTTAATCAGAAGAAGTGGCCCTCGATTCTGGGCTCGGAAGGTTTTATCGGTCAAATCAAGGAACGGTTCTTCCCGGGGAAGACCCATGATGAAGTTTCCCAGTCGCGGGACCTGGCCCCCGAACCCGAGCGAATCAAGCAAGTGGTGTGCGCGTTCTACCAGGTGGACGAGAACCGGTTGATGGTTTCAAAGAGAGGTGTTTTCAACGAGCCAAGAAACATGGCCATTTACCTGATGAGGCGGCTGAGGGGAGCCGGCTTGAACGAGATAGGGAAAGAGTTTGACATGCACAAATACAGTTCCGTGAGTAGTGTAATTGAAAGAATGAACGTCCAAATATCGAGAGACCCAGACGTGCGAAAACGGGTTGATAAACTCAGGAATCTGTTGGGCAAGAGCCAAGAGAAGACCTGACCCCTTCCTTTTCTTCCTTTTCCACAGACCATCCCCCCAACTCTAGCCTCCGGGTCGAGCCATGCCGGCTCGGCCCGGAGGTAAGGCCATTGCCCCTATCGATGGCGGTCGAGGCCTGCCGCCGGCGGTGGCGATCTACACCGGGATCCCCGGCGTCAAGCCGCCGCCCGAGGGCGAGGGCGACATCGTCCTAGTGGCATGCTCGCAGACCCAGGCGTCATTCTCCAGGCGGGAGAGGCGGATGGAGCCGTCCTGGCCGCGGAAGGTGACCTGGGGTCCGGTCGGGGTCACGAAAGCAGTGGGGTCGGCGGCGGCCGAGGCGCAAACCTCGCGCCATTTCACCGTGCCTGCGTCGTCGAAGATCTCGATGATGGCGCCGTCGACCGCGCGGTAGAAGACCCGCTGGGTGTCGGTCGCGACCGCAGTCGGGCTACCGGCGGCGTTGGGGGCGCCCGGTGTCCCGGCGCCGTCGCCCGTCGCCTTCACCGCGAGAGCGGAGAGGTTCCGGGCCCGGAGCGTGTCCCGCTCGATCTGCCAGATCGGCCCTCGCAGTGCGCGGAACACGATGCGGGTCGCCTGGCCGGCGGGGGTGTAAGCGGCCGGGCGGTAGGTCGCAACAGGGGGCGGCTGATTCTGCGCGTCACGCGCGGTGGCCGTGAGGTCAACCATGGCGGGGTTCAGGTCGAAGAGGTGTCCGTCACCGCCGGCGCGCGAAACGGCGTGCAGCGCGTTACCGTGCTCGTAGGCAACGGCGGCCCCTGCCGCTACCCCAACCGCGAGCCGCTCGGCGTGCCAGGCGCCGGCGGTCCGGGAGAGATGCGCATGGTTGTCGAAGCGGTCCCAATACAAGACGTGTAGGTCGCCGCCGCTGGCAGCTACGAAGGGATCGCCTACCGCCGCGCTGCCGGTGATGTCGGCGACGGTCCAGTTGCCGCTCGAATCGGTGAGAGAGCGGCTGAGGGCGTAGATGCGGGAGTCCTGGCCGCGGTAGACGATGACCTGCTCGTTGCCGAGGCCGATCGCGGCGGGGTCGCCTGCGGCGAGCGGCGCGGTGGGGGCACTCGGGAGGACATCGATGCTGCGCCAGACCCCGCTGACGAATTCGAGGAGGTAGAGCTTCCCGTCGGCCTCGGTGTAGGCGATGCAGGGTAGGTTGCCGACCATGTGGGGGGAGGTTCGCCCGAGGTCGGCGAGGCCGCGCAGGGAGTGGAGTCCGCCCTGAGACACGTCTACGTCGACGGACATCTCATTAAAGGGCCGGTTGTTGAGGAGCACGCCGGGCGTGTAAGGGCTATACTGAAGGATGGCGAAATCGGTCCAAGGTAGCGGGATCGCGGGCTGCAGCGTCTGGCGCTGCCGGTACTGGTCATCCGCCCGGTCGGCGGCAGCCCGGCGGAAAGACGCCGTGAGTGGGGCCGGCGGCGTGTCGAGGTCAAGTTGGATCGTTGCTCCCGGGTTAGCCGGGTCCGGAACCGTGACGAAACGCGGCCCGAAATAGTGCTTCACCCACAGCGGATAGTCCTTGAAGCGGGCGAAGTCAACGGCCTGGAAATTCGCGTTGTTGGTGATGTGGCCGTCCCAGGCCGAGACGCTTGTGTAGATGAGAGGCGTCCGCCCCAGCTTCGTCTCGATCGCGTCCAGGAAAGCCTCGATCTCGGTGCGCCAAGCGGGCGCGGTCGGCTCTGCGCTCCCGGTGGACACGGCGTCGTTCTCAAAATCGAGGGACGGCGCGAGATCGCCCGGAACCAGCCGCCCGACCTGAGCGACGACCCGGGCGGCCGGCACATCGCCGCCCGCCCCGTTGAGATGGCGGTAGTAGTGGTAAGAGCCGCGGATGACGCCGGCGGCGCCGGTCGCCTCCCAGCGCGTCTTGAACTCGACGTCGTCGATCATCCCGCCGCCCTTCGTGCGCTCCGAGGACTTGTGGATGACGAAACGGATCCCCGCCTGCTTCATCGCCTCCATGGTCGGCATGTTGTTGCCTTGGTAGATGTCGATGCCGTCCTGGCGGGCCCCCGCGCCCGGGGGGATCGACGCCGGCGGGGGCGCCGTCGGGGCGCTGGCGCCGGGCGCGCCGGATGAGGTTCCGCCGAGTGCGACGCGCAGCGTCCCGTCGGCGGTCGTGGCCTCGATCGTGCTTCCGGGTTGCCCTGATGCGGCGAAGACGGCGCGAGAGAGGACGGGATCCTGGTGCGGCGCCACAGGGGTCGGGGAATGAAGCCCCTCGAGGATGCGCGAGGCGTGTTGCTGAGCGTCGACCTGTGGTACGAGGTTCTTGTCCACGGCGCGCTGTACAGTGGCGAGCTTTTGATCGGCGGCTTGCGTCGTGTGCGCGTCCTTGGCGCCTTCGGCGAGCTTCAGGGCGGCAGCCTGAGCGCCGAAGCTCGAGGCGAGGGACGCCGCAGCCTGGAAGCCGGCGGCGGCGTTCGCTTGTGTGCCCGCAAGCCCCGCCATGTCGCGGAAAGCGTTGGCGTTTTGGACCGCTGCGAGGGCGCCGGCGAGGCCGCTCGGGGCCGGCATCTCCGGCGCGTTCTGGAGGTTGATGATGGTTTGAGGGAAGGGCGTCGGCGTGGTGCTCACCGGCTCGGCGCGGCGGCTCGCTAGGAGCTCGGGCGCGATGGTGCCGAGTTCGGGGTCGGGGTCGTTAAAGACCCAGTCGGTGTTGCCGAAGTGTTCCTCGAGCGCCGTGCACTCGTCCATCAGCGTCTGCGCGTAGAGCCCATCGGTCGGCAGACTCATGAGCATTGGCTCGGAGATCGCATCGCGCGAGACGTAGTAGTTGAAAAGGTCGGCGGGCGTCTTGAGGTTGCCTAACCCGAGGAAGGAGCCGGCCGAGACGCGGAAGACCACGGCATTGCCGATGATCGCGATCGGGTCGCGCTCCACCACCGAGGCGATGCTGACACCGTTGGCGCCGGGCGCAAAGAAACCGTCGATCAGCATGAAGAGCCTGTCGCGGTCCATATACCACCAAATGAGCTTGTGGTAGTACTCAACGTGCTCGTTGAGGTGCTCTACGAGGTTCTGCACTGCGGCCGTCATCTCGGCGCGAACATCACGGCGCTCCCACGCGTCGGGGATCGTCGCGACCGTCGCGCCCGCCGTGTCGCGCACCCCGGTCTCGACGACCACAAGGTCGCCAGCGCCCTGGCTGGCGCTGATCGTATATTTGAACTGATCGGTCTCGTAAGTGAAGGTGAGACTCTGTAAATTGGCGATTGAGCCCGGAGGCAGGTCCTTCGTCGCCGTGATGCGGATCGACGACATCAGCTCGCGCGTGACCGGCGTGAGGCCGGCGGGGATCGGGATGGTGAAGTCGACTCGGACGACGCGGTTGAACTGGTAGCGCGTCGCGAGGGTGAAGTCGGCCGGCAGAGGGACGGCGACTCCGCCGACTTGGATCTTCAACGTGTTGATCCAACTCGCGGCGATGGTCGGCGCCTCGTCTCTCTGGAAAGCCGCGTCGCGCAGAGCCTCGCTCAGCGCTTTTAGCTTCGAGTAGACCGAGAGCGCAGGCGAGCCGAGGAACGGGTGCAGGACCACCCAGGTGATCGGATCAAAGCTGCCATCTTCCTTGTCCTTCGGACGGTCGATGGCGAGCTGCACAAAGAGCGAGCCGAAGACGTACCGGATCGGCTGATCGGAACGCCTGCCCGGCGGCACGTCGGAGCTTGCGAAATTGGTGACCACGTCCTTGAGGTATTCGATCGCCGCCGCCTGGCGCCGATCTCGCAGACCCATGCTGATGAGATCACGCCAGCGATAGGCTCGCGGGATCGTAAAAGGCCGAATGGCGAAGGGCACGAAGAGGCATTCGCGAACGCCGGCGATGTCCGTCTCGATCTTGAGATGCCGCAAGATCTGGTAATAGATGACCGTCAGCGAGTGCCCGTAGTTCCGGTTTCGGACGAGCTCGGTCGTGCCGGTCGTCGTCTCTTCCTGGGTTACCTCGCTGACGACCATGCTCTCGAGCTTTCGCAGCGCATCGCCGTAGCGGCGGATCGAATCGCGGAGCCGCTGCTGCTCGTTAGCGGCCGTGCGGCGTCCGCCCTCCTGGGACGACGAACTCTCGGCGTTGCTGCCTCCGCCGCCACCGCCGATAACGAAGCCGCCGCCGGCGAAGCCGAAGCCGCCGGCCGCGGCAGACATCGACGACTCCGACCGGCCGCGCGACCATTCGGAGAGATTGGCTTGGACGGCATCGTCATAGTCTCGTGATTGGAGGACGGCATCGGATACGCGATCGGTGAGCTGCGTAGTCTCCGTGCGACGGCTGATCTCGGAACGCTGCCATTCGATCTTCTGGATGCGCTTCGTCTGCCGTGGCGCGAGGGTGAGCGATTTGGCCACGGTGCCGAGCGAGTACCCGTTCGACCGCCACCGCATCCGGTATTCAAGGATGTGACCCCGAGCGACCGTCGTCGCCTGGTATCGGCTCGCATCGCTTTCCCACTGGACGGGATGGGCGGCGTCCATCCCCGTCCGTCCGCGATGGAAGCGCAGCAGCATGTCGATGTAGGGGGTCGGAAGGGCGTGGCGGAAGAAGGAAACGTCGGCGGTGTCGGAAACGACCGAGCCTGCCGGCGTACGCGCCGCGCCCGTGGTGTCGCGTGCGCCGGCCGCGCTGAAGCTCGCTGTCGCCGCCTTTGCCTCATACGCCAGCGTCGGAATCGGATCGACCACGACCGAGGCTTGGGCGCTGATGACCGGCTGCTCGGCACGCAGAATGACAAAAAAGCTTCGCTCGCCCAGCACGCGCTCGGGGTTCTTGAACGGCTTGCAGAACTCGCCGGGATCCTCGGTATACATCTCGGGATTGGCGGCGAGCTCCGACTCCGTCACGTCGCGGGGTACGCGGCCCGGCTCCTCGGCCGAAGGGGCGGCTCCGGCGAACGGAGGCAGCACCACGCCGATGCGGACTGCCCGGACCGCTGCAAGGTCGTCAATCACCACGCCGATGGCCGGGAGCGGCCCCGTGAGCCACCAAAGCCATGCGTCTCCCGCCCCCTTCACGACCGAGAAAGCGAACTGCCCGTCGATCCCGAGATGGACCGAGGTCAGGGCAATCGCCCCGGCCCCGCTCCAGCTCTCCACCGGAAACTGCATCGAGGAGGTGGCCGGCGAATCGGCTTTGAAGAGTTGGTCAAGGCCAAGCATCTCCCAGCCGCCGCCGGAAACCGTGATCGGCGCAACCTGCAGCGTCGATGCCTCGAACGGCACTCGAACGTCGCTCACCGGGACGAAATAGGCGCGGCGATCGAGTCGAGGCGTCGACGGTTCCGGCTGCGGATCGGGTGTGGTGACGGCAATGACCTCGGCCTTGTCGAGATCCACCGCGAGCCGCTCGGAGTCTCCCGGCTGCGCCGATTTCTTGAGGCGTACCGAGCCGTTTGGGCCAAGGAAGCACAACTCGACGGGCGACCCCGGGGCCACCTCGGGGAGCGTAAAGGAGCCCTCGAGGTTGGCTCCCAGGTTAAGCCGCAAAGTCTCCTGGATCGTGCCGGGCAGGTCGGAAACGCCCGAACCGGCTCTGCCCTCGATCTTGCGGCTGTACACGGCATCGACGAAGATCGGGCCGGCGCCGGCGGGTACCTCGACGGCGGGCCGAGGCGCAATCGTTACCTGCAACGTGCTCATGCTCCCTCCTGCTGGTTTCTGTTGAGGACGACGAACTCGAACCAACGTAAGCGGTCGCTACCCCTGCAGCCTGTCGCCGGAGGGTTCCGGCTTCCCCGCCATTCACGCGACTCGACCTGCCTCGGGTCCCTCGCTGTCCCTTCGGGGATGGGGGTAGGGCGTCCGACCCGCGTTTTTCCGCCCGTTAACGTATGTCTTGTCAACCCGACCGTCTCGGTTCCGCACCCAGGTGGGTGTCGAGGAATAAGCAAGAAGAAACAGAAACTCTGGAAAGAGAAATAAGGAGGAAGAAATAGAACTGAGAAAAATGAAACAAAGAAGAATAGGAAATTATTCTATTAATAAAAAATGTATCACCCTCTGCTTTCGGCTGTCAAATGGAATTTGACGCATCGAGGGGGGAGTAGATTTCCAGTCGGATTCTTTTCTCAACCAACATCAAGGGGATGGCGGGTTAATGCATGGGAGAAAGAAGAGGGTGACCGCTTGGAAAGACCCTCGGACAAGGACAAGTACTTTCCCTTTGCCGGAAAACGATTTTTCCTACGGACCTGGGCGTTCGAGTCGGCGGCTATGGGATTCCGTAAGAATTTCTATCGGATCGGAAGAACCATTAATCGATTCGGAAAGAATATCATCGTGACGGATAATATGGATTGGAGCACGGATGAGATTGCACGGGCCAGCCTGGATCGGTACATGGTGGAGAAAGCGTTCCGGCAGACCAAGGACCAGGTGTCCCTGTTCCCGGTCCGCCATAGGGCGGACCGGGAGAATCCGGCGCCATATCCTGACCTGCGTTGTCGCTCTCACCTACCTCCGAATGATCGAACTCCGATTACAGCGCGCCGGCCTTTCTCTCTCCGCCTCAACCGTCATGCAGCGGATGCAAAAACTCCATTCCTGACTCTGCTTCAGTCCGACAAAACGAAAACCCCTCCACATGATGGAACAACCGAACGACATCCAGGCCTAAATCCTGGCCGCCTTCGGCTTCCAGGTCGACGACGGAGGGGTCTTACAAACGATTTAAGCTTAACCCTTTGCTTTTATTTACTTTTCGGACTATTCTGACGGTGTAATTCTTAAACTCCTGTCAAACAGGTGATTCCTTCTTGTCAAATAATCCGCCGCTCTACTGATGCATGCTTGGGCCAGGTTTCGTATGTGTATCGCTCGTTATCTCGACCGGACCAGGAAGAATCCGAGAGAAAGGAGTCTGGAATCTCTGGAACAAAAGATCAATGTGATATATCATGTGCTTCCATGGAGATCTGCACACCGGGCTGAGGCCCAACCGATACTTGCCGCCGGCTACAACGCGGGAACGCTGCAACCCTGGTGCGAGGACCGCTTCAAAACGTTTCTCCGGAGCCTGTTCGGTGCTGATGAGGAGTCCCTTATGGCGGAATTTCTGTTCTGGCTGTACCTGATTAATGCGGTGTTACTGATCAATCACGAAATCGATTCCGCCTATTGGAAGGAATGGGAACTGTTTGGCCTGCCGGGAGGCGAAGCCGGTTTCCTGCTCATGCATTTTCCCTTGTTGCTGTTTATTCTGTACGGACTGGTGCTGGTTTCCCGTGCTTCAGTCGCCGGACTGGTTTTTTCACTGATCCTGAGTTTCGGCGGTCTGTTTGCCTTTGGCATCCACACCCATTTTCTCGTAAAAGAGCGACCCGAATTCGATACGGCGATCTCGAAGTTGATCCTTTTGTCGATACTCAACGTGTCCATTGTTCAGCTCGTGGTTACACTTTATTTAATGGTGACTCACTGAGCGGCCGCTCCGCTGAAGGCGGTTCGGTCAAGCCCGGCACGTTTGAAGGGAGTCTAGTCCCGGCTTCGGCGGGATTTCCAACGTGTCTCTCAGACCAATCTATAGGACCAGATAATTGCAGCGGCCGGGAGGTTTTGTGGAGGACAGACGCGGCTTTCATTGGGCCTGGGTGATTCTGGCCACCTGTTTTGTGAACCTGTTTATCAACTACTCGGTCCGTCTCGGCTACGGGGTGGTGCTGCCGGAAATGATCCGGGACCTGGGTTTCAGCCGGACGGCCGGAGGTTCGATCTACAATTCCTACCTGTTCGCCTATATTGCCGTGACTCCTTTGACCGGCTACCTGACGGACCGGATCGGGGCGCGCATGGTCATAACGGCCTGCGCCTTCATTCTGGGAGTGGGCGTGCTGCTGATGGGAACCACCGACACCCTGTGGACCTCCTGCCTGTTTTTCGCCATCGTGGGACTGGGGGCCACGGGTATGTGGGCGTCCGTCATCACGGTGGTTCAGCGATGGTTCGTTCCCGCTCGGAGGGGATTGGCGCTGGGCATCCTTTCCACGGGCTACGGTCTCGGATTCGCCACTCTGGGGGCGGTCTTCCCCTCGATCGTGCTGCATTTCAACTGGAGGTACGCCTGGTACTTTTTGGGAGCCGCGGCCCTGGTCATGGTTGTCGTAAACTTCCTGCTCTTGAGAAACGATCCCGAATCCGCCGGATACAAACCCTGGGGAAAACCGGACGACACGGTTGCCGGCAAAGCGGGCCCTCCGGCACGGACCAAGATATCTCTGGTATCCGAGGTGTTCAATCAGAGGACGTTCTGGTTGATCGGCGCCTCCTATTTCTGCATTTCCTATGGCCTATACGGCATTACCACCTTTATGGTGGATTACGCCAAATACGAAATGGGCATGCCTCTCGAGAAAGCGAGCCTGCTGGCGACCATTCACGGCGTCTGCCAAGTGGCGGGCGTTCTGACGGTGTTGCCGTTGTCCGACGTTCTCGGGCGTAAGAAGACCATTTTCCTTTCGAACTCCGTCATCACCGCCTTGCTGGTAGGCGTGTTGTTCGTCGGGCATTCCTGGAGCCTGTTGTTTCTGTTGGTGGCTATGGCAGGAATGTTCTACGGCGTGACCTTTCCCATGTATGGTGCATGCGCGGGAGACTATTATCCCAAACAAGTCATCGGTACCGTGGTGGGAGCCTGGACGCCGTTCTACGGCCTGGGAGCCATAGTAGTGCACTGGGTCAGCGGGTTGTTACGGGATGCGACCGGCAGTTACCAACAGGCGTTCGCCATCAACGCGGTCATGGCCGCCGTGGGGCTGCTTCTGATCTCCAGGGTCCCTAATGCGCCCTTAGCCGCGGCTCGGGAAAAGTGATGCCTCGAATCGGCCCTTTCGGGGGGCGGGTAGATAGAGGTGTGTGTGGGATCGCCGAGCGCGGGGAATTCTTTAAGTTCGCCTGAGACGGACCGTTCGAACTCGCTTCCCAGGTCTTTCGAGTTTGCTTCGGGCGCACGGCCGTTGCGACCGTTTAGGGGGGCGGCCTGACCCTGAAGGCGAGTACGAATCGATTTCCCGTCTTTTTCCGGAGACGTCAAAGATGATGGATGAGCGCACCTGCGAGCAACTCAATCAAAAGGTCAGAGACCTTGAAGAGGCTCTGAGGGAATCGGAAGAAAAATACCGCGTCATTATCGAGGGCATCGAGGATGGATATTATGAGGTGGACCTGGCCGGTAATCTGACCTTTTTCAGTGATTCCATCTGTAACATCTGGGGATACGCCCACGAAGAACTGATGGGTATGAACTACAGGAAATTCACGGTCGAGAAAGACGCCGAAGCCGTTTATCGCACGTTCAACGGCGTGTATACCACCGGAAGGCCGACCAAAGCGTATGCGTGGGAAATCATTCGGAAAGACGGCGAGGCAAGAGAGGTCGAGCTTTCCGTGTCCCTGACCAGGGATCCGGAAGGAAAACCGGTGGGTTTTCGAGGCATCGCCCGGGACGTAACCGAGCGCAAGCGGGCTGAAGATGAACTGAGGAGGCATCGCCATCATCTCGAGGAAATGGTGACGGATCGCACGGCGGAGCTGCAAAAAACCAACGAACAACTCAAACGGGAAATCGCCGAGCGGAAACAGGTCGAGGAAAGTCTCCTCGCGGAAAAGCATTTCTCGGAGTCCGTCATTAACAGTCTGCCGGGCGCTTTCTATGTATTCGACGAAAATGGAAGGTTCCTGAAATGGAACAAGAACTTTGAAGAAGTCACCGGTTACGGCGCCGGCGATCTTTCGACCATGTCCTCCCTGGATTTTTTCGAAGGGGAGGACCGGCAGAGAGTGGCCGGCAGAATTCGAGAGGTGTTCGTTCGCGGCAGCGCTTTTGTGGAAGCCCACATGAGATCCAAAGACGGTAAGAAAACCCCCTTCGTGTTCTCGGGTGTTCGCATACGCCTGGACGGCAACACCTATCTCGTGGGCATGGGAATGGACATCACTCAACGCAAGCGAGCCGAGGAGGCCTTGCGCGAATCCGAGAAAGAACTTCGGATACTCTCCACGCAACTGCTCACCGCCCAGGAAAACGAGCGCAGGCGTGTGGCGCAGGAGCTTCACGACGGTATCGGACAGGCGTTGACCGCCATCAAGTTCAGCATGGAGAACACTCTCGCGAACATGCAAAAGACCGCTTCTTCACCTAATATTGAACTGCTCAAGTCACTTATACCCGTGATTCAGCGGGCCATTGATGAAGGGCGCCGGATTTCCATGGACTTGCGGCCGTCCACCCTGGACGATCTCGGAATCCTGGCCACCATCGCCTGGTTCTGCAGGGAATTTCAGAGAATCTATTCCGGCATAAGCATTGAACGGGAGATCCGGCTGGAAGAGGGTGACGTACCGGAAGCGTTGAAAACGGTCATATACAGAGTCTTGCAGGAAGCGTTGAACAATGCCGCCAAACACAGCCGGGCGAGCCGGGTGCGCCTCTACCTGGGTATGGAGAAGGATACCATCGACCTGGTGATCGAGGACAATGGAACCGGGTTTGACCTGGAGAGCGTGATGACTTCGGACAGCCGCACGAGGGGATTCGGCCTGGCTAGCATGAGGGAACGGACGGAGCTGTCCGGCGGATCGTTTTCCATCGAGACCGGCGCGCCCGAGGGAACCGTCATCCGGGCGGCATGGCCCGGGGTATGAAATGTTTCAGTGGTTCATGGAGCACCTGGGGAACCCTTTTGCAAAAGAGTTCCCCAAAACCCCTCCCACAACCTCTTGGGCAGTAGTCATTCCGCGATCTCCGCGGTGTGAATGACAAACCTCCCTCATGCGGCAATTCAAACAAGGGAACCGCTCTACTTCCGGATGAGGCCTTTCTCGATGGCGAAGGACGTCACCGCCGAAATGCTGTGGAGGTCTAGCTTTTTCATCAGGTTGGCTCGGTGTTTTTCGGCTGTTTTGATGCTGATGCACAGAACGTCTGCGATCTCCCTGTTCTTGTAACCTTCCGCCACGAGTTTCAGAATTTCTCGTTCCCTCGCGGTCAGGGTATCCCAGGATGTTTCTGTTTTCAGTGTCTTTTTCCCCTCGAGATATCCGTCGATGACCAGGTCGGAAACCCCCGGACTGAGATAGCGTTTTCCGCTCAGCACGGTTCTAACGGCCATTTCCAGTTCATTCCGCGTGGCGTCCTTGAGCAGGTATCCGCCGGTGCCGGCATCGAGGGTGGCGAGTATGTACTCTTCGTTCTTATGCACCGTGAGCACCAGAATCCGGGTTTCGGGACACCGGCTCCGAATCTCTTTGATGGCCTCGATCCCGTGCATTCTGGGCATGGACAGATCCAGAAGGATCAGATCCGGATGCAGTTCTTCGACTTTTCGGACCGCATCGAGGCCGTCTTCCGCTTCACCGACTACTTCAAAGTCCGGATGCGATGACAGTAAGGCTTGGAGTCCTTCCCTCAAAATCGTAGTGTCTTCGGCTATGACGATTCGGTAGGCATGCTTCATGAGAGCGGACCTTTTAGCAGTATTGGGGCGGCCGCCATAGAAAACCGCGAAAAACTACGGTGTTTCCTCTAAATAAATACGAAGTTCCCCCACTATACTAGTAAGCGCGCGTCCGGTAAAGTGTGCACCATACACGTAACGGGTGCAAGGCGAAAAAGGGGACTTCCCCCGGAGCGATGGAACTCCCGCTCAATGCCCGAGCCTGCCACATAACCCCCGGTTTCTTCTCGATGGGAGAAACGCCATGTTCACCACGTTGATCGTGGAGGACAATCTTTCCTTTCGTCAGTCGTTACGGACCATGTTATCCGAACGGTTCCCGGAAATGAACGTCGCCGAGGCGGGAGATGCGAAAGAGGCTCTCGAACGGATCGAGGCCCCGCTTCCGGACCTCGTGTTTATGGACATTCGCCTGCCGGGAGGCAACGGTCTCGAGCTGACCGGAAAGATCAAACAGAACCATTCCCGAACAACCGTCATCATACTGACCAGTTACGATTTGCCCGAATACAGGGAAGCCGCCCGCGAGTATGGAGCGGACTTTTTTATAGTCAAAGATTCGACATCCTTGGAGGAGATCCGCGTCCTCGTGGAATCCGTTTCCACGAATCGTGCGAAGTTCTGAACAGGAACATCCTTCGACATAACCGGAAATGCATCTTTAACTCGAAAGGAGGAGATCCCGTGCCGACCATCGATGATTTCGTTCGTCCGAAGGAATGGGTGTCGGATTTTGTTTCCGATTTGGGGAAAGTCCTTAGACGATGGGGAGAGGAGAGGTACGTTCCCATCAGGCAGCAGGTGGACGAGGATTGGAGGGAGCACAAACTGATCGAACCGATGCTCAAAGAAGTGCTGGTGGATCTGGGACTCAACGCCGCCTTTTTCCCGGCGGAAGCCGGGGGCACGGACATGCCCGAGCCGGTGACCCTGGTCACCGTGATATGCGAGGAGTTGGCGCGCATAGACTCGGGTTTCTGCACCGCGTGCATCTGCTCGGTGTGGGGATTGATGCCCATCCTGTTGAAGCCTCACCGCAACATGGAGTTGTCCGTCGAGTTCGGAAAGAAGTTCTGTGGGGACGAGTTGTACATGGGTTGCCACGCCATGACCGAGCCCTCGAGTGGAGCCGATATCGAGAACATCGGCCGCATGCGTGGAAAGACGATCCAGACCACGGCAACCCTTGACGGCGACGAGTGGGTGATCAACGGTCACAAGTTGTGGCCGTCCAATTCGGGCAAGACCGGAGATCTCTTCTCCGTGGTCTGCACGACGAAAAGAGGATCTACGGATCCCAACGACTTTGCCCTGATCATGGTTCCGGCGGACGCGGAAGGAGTTTCCGTGGGCGGTCCGTATCAGAAATGCGGGATGAACGCGGACATGAACACGGACATCTGGTTCGAGAACGTGCGTGTGCCAAAAAGGTACAGAGCTCACGGGCCCGGTGATGACCTCAAATACTGGAAGCGGGCCATTTCTCTTGGAAATGTGGGTTCGGCAGCCATGTGCGTGGGGATCATGAAAGCCGCGTATGAGATCATCAAGAAATGGACGTCCGAGCGGGTGATCGGAGGAAAGCCGCTGAAAGAACATAGCATGGTGGCGGAGATGCTGTGCGATGTGGCCATGAGCATCGAGTCCACCTCCTCGTGGATGTGGGCCTATGCCAGAGAGATGGACAACCCGGATATCTACGGCTGGCAGCCCTGGGACGAGCGATTTCTGCTCAAAAGCCGGGGCCTGGCCCTGCATGCCAACAATGCGGTCGAACGGGTCTGCAGCCGGGTGATGGATTATATGGGTTCGTACGGTTACTCGAGAGAGTTTGATATCGAGAAACACTGGCGCGATCAGAAAGTCATCGGCATCTGGATGGGCGGAAAGGGTCTTAAAACCCTCGAAAATGCCCGCTACTGGTTTGATCTGGAGACGCTTTAGCCCGGGGCATTCAGGAAATCTTTCGCCGGCGCCGAGCCGGATGGAAAGATTTCGCTTTAACCAAGAACGAACAGGAGGAAACGATCATGCCGTTGTATCCGTCTCAAGAATGGTGCGAGGCCTGGAAGGACGCGCTCAACAACGACCCTGCGGTTCAGGAGACCGGGAAAAACTGGGGCGTGGGTTTTAACGGGAACTTCGTTTTCGAGGTGCAGCCCGGAGGAGGGCTCGACAAGACGCATTATGTCTACTTGGAGGCGTCGGCCGGCAAGTGTTCGGAAGCCGTCATGCTCGATGACCCTTCAACCAAGAATCCGGGCTTCTATGTCATCGGATCGTATGCGAACTTCAAGCCCGTGGTAAAGGGTGAAAAAGACTTCATCGAGGGCGTGGTGAAAGGCCTTTTCAAACTGAAAGGAGACATGTCCAAAATCATGCGGAACGCCAAATTCATTCGAGCCGTAGCCAATTCCATCAGCTCCTTCGAGAATACGTATCTGGGTGAATAGACATTCTGCTCAAGCTCGCCGAGCGTTTGCACGATCTCTGTCATGGCCGGCCGGTGGTAACCTCAGCCGGCTGTGCCGGACGGCGCCCGCAACGCCACGGGCCTGGCGGATGGAGGGAGGGGATTCATGGGGCATCTCGTTGGCAAGGATCTGTATCGGCGGCTCGGCAGGAAGATAGACAACCTGCACGTCAGAGCGCCCTGGAATGAAACCTTCTACCAGCTCATCAAGGAGCTTTACTCGGCCGAGGAGGCCGAAGTCGTAGTCAAGATGCCCTATCTGCTCTCGAATCTCGACCGGATAGCGAACATCACCAAAGTGGAACCGTCACGCCTTCGGACGATCTTGGAAAACCTGTGTGAAAAGGGTCTCGTGATGGATGCGTATCTCGATGACGAGACCCGGTACATGCCCTCCCCTCTGTTCGTGGGAATCTTCGAGTTCACCATGATGAGGACGGACGGAAACGTGGATTTCAGCCATATCGGTCCCCTCTTCCATCAATACATGGAAGAAGGCGCGCCCTACAGGGCGAACTTCTCCGATGGCTCGAAGACGTCCATAGCCCGCACCGTGCCTCACGAAGAAGCACTTGGTGACCACGTGGAAATCCTGGACTACGAGCGCGTGGCGTCCCTCATCGATGAGACGGACCAATACGCGGTAGGCATCTGCTCCTGCCGGCATAAACAGGAACATGCAGGCGAAAGGCAATGCGACGCGCCCTTGGACACGTGCACCACCTTTGGCTGGGCGGCGGATTACATGGTGAGGCGCGGCCTGTGCCGCCGCATTTCAAAGACGGAAATGCAGGAGATTTTCGCCCGATCCAGGGAACTGGGACTGATCTTCTCGGCGGACAATGTGCAGAAGAGGATCACCTTCGTCTGCCATTGTTGCGGCTGTTGCTGCGGCATCATGGCGGGGCTTAACAAACACGGCCTCACCTCGACCACCGTGACCTCGAGTTTTATTGCCCAGGTGGATGAGGAAAAGTGCGCAGGCTGCAAACAATGCTTGAAAGCGTGCCATGTGAACGCCATCGAAATGGCCCCGGTGGAATCCGCCGATACCAATGGAAAAAAGAAATCAAAAGCGGTTATCGACGAATCCATCTGCCTCGGTTGCGGGGTGTGCGCCTTGAAGTGCAGCACGGGAGCCCTCAAACTCGTTAAAAGGGAGGCGAGGGTCATTCACCCGGAAACCACGTTCCATCGTGTCATTCTGCAATGCCTCGAGCGAGGCACCCTCCAGAACCAAATATTCGACAATCCGGAAAGCATCACGCAAGATGTTCTGCGCTATATTGTCGGTGCATTTTTCAAACTTTCGCCCGTCAAAAAGGCGCTCATGAGTGACGCGTTGAGATCGGCTTTCCTGAGTGTCATGGGTTCCGGAGTAAAGGTGTTGGGAAAAGGATACATCCACGAGCTTTAGAAAAGCAGCGCTTGGAGAGAATGCCATGACGGAAGTCCAAGTCATAGGAGAGGACCTGAACGGTCTGGGCTGGACGCTGAAATCCCTGATCGATCAGAACATCCGGAACGCCAAGGTGTGGGATACCGTCAGGAAGATCCGCGGAACGTTGGTCGTGAGAGAGACGAGCGCGGACGTGATGTCCACGGTGATTTTCGACAAAGGCGCCCTGAGTATCCGGGACGGCGCCGTGGATAAGCCCTCGGCCTACCTGGCCGGAAGTTTCGACGAACTATCCGAGGTGACTGCAGGCGAGATCGGTCCGGTCAAGGCCTTGCTCACGGGCAAAATCAAGGCCCGAGGGAATTTGCTTAAGCTGCTGAAGATGGCCAAGGCGATTATCATCTGTGACTAGGCGTAGCCCGGACCACTCATGAACTCTTTCGCCGCGCTCTGCAAAAGACGACCGGAGAAGCGGTCGTCTTGAGTCCGTCGGGAGCCGTTCAGCAGGGGGGCGATCGAGCCTGAACAGGGGCGGATTTCAACCCTGAGTTCCATGGAAGGGCTGAGGCATGGTCCGGCCCCCGGAACGGGTGCGGCTTGAGATGGATGCGCGAGGAAAGAAGGCTCCGCGTAGCGCCAAGGCGGCGCGGACGTGTAGCGTCACTCAACGTTTACAACCGATCGGCAAAGGTGATGGGAAATGAACGGATTTATGGGAAAGATCCTCAGAGTCAACCTTTCGGACGGGGCCGTTTCGGACGAACCGTTGCCCCCCGAGGACGCCCGAATGTTTCTGGGCGGCAGCGGACTCGCCTCGAAATACTTGTTCGATGAGGTGGCTGCAGGGGTGGACCCGTTGGGACCCGGAAACAAACTGATCTACATGACCGGACCGCTGACCGGCACCATTTCGCCCAGTTCGGGCAGATTCAGCGCGGTGGCCAAATCGCCTCTCAGCGGATTCTGGGGCTCGGCCAATTCCGGCGGGCGATGGGGCCTCGATCTCAAGAAGAGCGGCTACGATGGAATCATCTTCGAGGGTGCGGCTCCCGGACCGGTTTATCTGGTTATTGATGACGGACATGCGGAACTGAAGGACGGGGTCCAACTTTGGGGCAAGGGGGTTGCCGAGACCACCGCCGTACTGAAGAACGAACTGGGAAAACCGTTCAATGTTTCTTGCATTGGCGTTGCCGGAGAGAAGCTCGTGCGGTACGCCGCGATTATGAACGATGTACACCGTGCTCTGGGCCGGTGCGGTCTGGGAGCGGTGATGGGCTCGAAAAACCTTAAGGCCGTGGCTGTGGGCGGAAATCAGAAGATCCGGGTGGCCGACAAGGACGCGTTTGACGAAGCGGCCAAAGCCGCCGCCAATTTCGTGAACGAGAGTCTGCTGAAAATGACCCTCGAGGTCTACGGAACCGACATGGTGCTGGATCTGGTGAACGTGAAAGGCGGTCTCCCCACGCGTAACTGGCAGTCCGGCTTCTGCTCCTACACCGACAACATCAACGGCCCTGCCATCAACGAGAAGATCCTGAAAGGACGCTCCGCGTGTTTCGGTTGCCCAATAGCCTGCGGGCGGCTGTCGGAGGTGTCTTCCGGGAGATTCGCCTGCAAAGGCGAGGGTCCCGAATACGAGAGTGTGGGAGCATTCGGACCCATGTGCGACGTTAGTGACCTCGAGGCCATCACCTTTGCGCATCTGTTGTGCAACGACTACGGTTTGGACACCATCTCCACGGGCAGCACCATAGCCTTTGCCATGGAATGCTTTGAAAAAGGCATACTCACTAAAGAAGATATGGACGGAGAGGCGCTCACGTTCGGCGACGCCGACGCCATGACCCGGTTGGTGCACAAGATCGCCAAAAGAGAAGGCATCGGCGATCTTCTGGCTGAAGGTACGAGGAAAGTGTCCGCAAAACTGGGCAAGGGCAGCCAAACCTTCGCCATGCAGGTCAAGGGTTTGGAACTGCCGGCCTACGATTGCCGGGCCACCAAAATCACGGGTCTGGGTTTTGCCACGGCCAACAGGGGCGGCGATCACATCACCGCCTACGTCCAAGGGCCCACCTTCCTGGATATTCCTTTTCTCATAGTGGAAGAAAGCACCATCGAGGATCCCCTGGTGGAAAATCCGGCCGAAGCCAAAGTGGTCAAGGGTCTCGAGGACGCCTTGACGGTGTTCGACTCCGTGGGTGCATGCAAGTTCATGGGCATGGCCCTCATGGCCGAGGACGTGGCGCCCGTGATTGCCGGTGCTACGGGATGGGAGTTCGAAGTAGCGGATTTCAGGCAAGCCGGGGAACGGATTTTCAACCTGGCCCGGTGTTTCAACGTGCGGGAAGGCTGCACGAGGGCGGACGATACTTTGCCCGAGCGATTGCTGAAAGAGCCTCTGTCCGATGGACCGGCCGCGGGTCTCGTGGTGGATCTGGCCCCGCTTTTGGACGCCTACTATGAGGCGAGGGGATGGGACAAGACCACGGGAAAGCCCAGCAAAGAAAAGTTGGAGGAGCTGGGTCTGGGAGGTCTGACGTACACCCTCGGGATGGACGGATGAACATGAGCGTTTATAGCGAGAAACCATGGACCAAGAGCTACAAGTTGGGTCCTTTCGATATCGCCCGGACCATGGCGCCGTATCCGAAGGTTCCCTTGTTCCAGTATCTGGATGAATCCGCCCGGCGCTTTCCCGGGCGCCCGGCGTGTCTGTATTTAGGAAGAACGCTGACTTACCGAGAGCTGAAGCAGCTCGTGGACCGGTTTGCATCAGCCCTCAAAAGCCTCGGAGTGGAAAAAGGCCACAGGGTGGCCACCATTCTTCCCACCTCTCCCCAATTCGTTATCAGCGACTATGCCATACAGAAGACCGGAGGCGTGCACGTGCCGTGCAGCCTGTTGCACAAGCAGAGAGACCTTGTGTACGAAATCGGGGAGTCGGAAGCGGAAACCATCATCTGCCTGGACCGTTCCCTGGATCTGGTGAAATCGGTCCGGCCCGAAACAAAACTGAAAACGCTCATCACGACGAACTTGCATGATTTTTCCTCGAACGAACCTGACCTTGTGGAAACTTCAGGCGCCTGCTCGATGCGAGATCTCATTGCAGCATCCGACCCTGAACCGCCCCGGGTGGACATCGATCCCATCGAGGATCTGGCATCATTGGTGTTCACCGGTGGAGCCACCGGAAAACCCAAAGGCGTTATGCTCACTCACTTCAACCTGGTGTCCAATACGGTTCAGTCCCTGCCCTGGGTGATGGGGCCCCTTCAGGAAGGCATCAAAGGCAAGTCATCCATCCTGATCGGCATTCCCACGTTTCACGCGTATGGACATTGGGCCGTGCGGGCAGCCGTTCATTGGGGCCTCCAGATGATCCTGCTGCCCGATCCGAGAGACACGGACGCCATTGTTCAGTACTTGAAAAAGAACCGGCCTTTTATGGCGCCGTTGGTGCCCACCCAATACATGCGGCTCATCGAGAAGAACATCGGCCGCACGAACACCACGTTTGCATCCGGCGCGGCGCCGCTGCCCCCGGAGGTGACCAGGAAGTTCAAAAAGGTTACGGGTATGCCCATCACCGAGGCTTACGGCCTCACGGAGACAGGGCCCCTGACGCACTTCAACCTGTCGAGTTTCGCCAAGGTGACGGGGTTCATGCCCTTTGAAAAGACCGGGTCCATCGGTGTGCCCGTGGTGGATACGGACGTGAGGGTAGTGGATCCGGTGACCGGATTAGACGCGCCCATCGGAGAAGTGGGCGAACTGTATGTCCGCGGTCCGCAACTGATGAAAGGATACTGGCCCGAACCCGGCTTGGGTCTGAAGGACGGCTGGCTTGCGACGGGAGACCTGTGCCGCATGGATGAAGACGGCTATTTCTTCCTGGTGGATAGGAACAAGGACATGATCAACGTGTCCGGGCACAAGGTCTATTCCACCACGGTGGATGAGGTGCTTTTCGAACATCCGGACGTGGCTTCGGCCGTGTGCATCGGAGTTCCCGATCCCGAACGGCCGGGCAGCGAGCGGGTGAAGGCTTTCGTGGTTCTCAAAAAGGATCGGCAAGGCGGGATCACGGCCCAGGACCTGATCGCCTACTGCAAAGAAAAGCTGGCGGCCTACGCGGCGCCCGGAGAAGTGGAGTTCCGGGAGGCATTGCCTCTGACCGTGACGGAAAAGCTGTTCAAAAAGCAATTGCGGGACGAGGAAATTCGCAAACAACAAGATCAGGGGAAATAATACGGATTCGTGAAGAATTCAGAATGGAGGCAGGCATGAACGCATTGGATGAACTGATGAGGTTGCCCGATCGAAAGGAAAATCCGTACCTCAGAGAGTGGAAAGAGGATGGAGGCCGGGTTGTGGGTTTCGCATGCGGCTATGTGCCGGAAGAGATCATCCACGCCGCCGGCCTGTTCCCGTACCGGATGGAGGCCAGGGGCGCCACGGAAACCGGATTGGCCGACATCTACATGCACCGTTTCAACTGCACGTTCTCGAGATGCCTGCTGCAAACCGGCCTTTCCGGCGAGTACGACTTCCTCGACGGGTTCTGCCTGCTCAACGGCTGCGAACAGATCCGACGCCTGTACGAAATCTGGGAAAAACACCTGCGCACCGACTACCTGTACATGGTGACCGTCCCCCATTCTCTGAACAATGCCGGGTTGGAGTGGTACGAAGAAGAGATCCATAATTTCAAGGAACATCTGACGCACAATTTCGGAGTGCGATGTTCCAGCGCGGATCTGACGAACTCCATCAGAGTCTACAATGAAAGCAGACGCCTCATCGACGAACTGTACGAACTCAGAAAAGCCGAAGCCGTTCCCACGGACGCGCTGAAGATTCTGCTCGCGGCAGGCATCATGCCCAGGGAGAAGTTCAACGAACTGCTTCGCGAGGCTCTCGATGAAGTTCGGCAACGGGCGGGCGTTACGGACTACAAGGCCCGGCTCATGATCGGAGGCTCGGCCCTGGACGACGCGGCCCTGATCGGTATTGTCGAAGGTTTGGGAGGAATGGTGGTCACGGATTCCTTGTGTTTCGGATCCCGGCACTTCATGAACCCGGTGGCGGAGGACGGAGACCCCGTGAAAGCCCTTGCCGACCGATATTATTACCACAACCCGTGCCCGCGCATGCTGGGCGAGTTCAAGAGCAGGGAGCGGTTCACCGAAGAGCTGGCCCGGGGAGCCGACGTGGACGGTCTCCTGCTTCAGAAAATCGTCTTCTGTGACAACCATGCGGTGGAAAGCACCATGCTGGCCGAGGATCTCGAGCCCAAAGGCATACCGACCCTGATTCTGGAGAGGGAATACATGCTGTCGGACGTCGGGAGGCTGAAAACCAGGATCGAGGCCTTTTTGGAAAGAATCGCCAGGAGGTAATCAAGATGACCGACAGAAAAGACAGGACCATATTCGATACTTGGAAGCTCACCGGAGAGCTGGCGAAGTTCATTCTGGGCCAGGAAGGCCTCACCTCATTGGACGACTGGGGCGGGAAAGAGGTCGTTCGCGAGATTCTGCCCGAGGACTACCAGACGAATTTCGACAAGGTTCAGACGGATCTGGTAAACACGATTCTCAAGGACAAGAACCGCGGCAGCGCGTTCGCCTTCGTGGACAATATCATGAAATATGTGGACTGGGCCAATGCCCGGCTGGACGAGGGAAAGCCGGCCTGCTACCACTACTTCCCCATCAGCGTGGAAATCATGCTGGCCCTGGACGTGGTGCCCATCTGCTACGAAGTGGTCTGCGGCCTTACCTCGGCTCTCTACACGGACGGCGCGGAAGAGGGCGTGGACCGAATCGAAGCCGAAGGCTATCCGGACCATCTTTGCTCGACCCAAAAAGGTACGGCCGGCTTTCTCCTGATGGGCGTGGTTCCCCACCCGGACCTCCTCATCAAGACGGCTACACCCTGCGACGCGAGCAACCGGCTTTACGAATGGACGTCCCACAAGTTCGACACCCCTCTGGTGGTCGTCGAGACGCCGTACTATCGTAACGAACGCGGCCAGAAGTACATGCTCGGGGAAATCAAGCGGATGATCGAACAACTCGAGAAGCTGACCGGGAACACATTGGACGAAGACAAGCTGCGGGAGTACATCGGCTACGGCAACCAGGCCATGGAATACATCTTGAAAACCCAGGAGCTGAAAAAGAGGAGGCCTTGCCCGGATACGGGGTGGCACCGCCCGGCGGACACCATTTTCATGACGCAGATCGGAACGCCCATGGGAGCGGCCTATTTCAAGGCGCTGTACGAGGACGTCAAAGCCAGGGCGGACCGGGGAGAAGGCGTGATTCCGGAAGGCAAGAAGGAACGCAGGGTCACCTATGGATACACCTGGGAATGCTACGACCTGCCCTTTTTCGACTGGTTGGAGGAAGAACACGGCGTGAGCTACATCACGGATACGCTCACGTATTTCCCTCCGGACGTGGGGCTGGTGGACACCACCAGCATGGACACCATACTCGAGGGACTCGCCTGGAGAACCATGCAGATGCCCATGGGCCGGCAGACCATGGGCTTTTCCGACATATGGATCAACGATTTCGTCCATGTGGTCAAGAACTTTAAGGCGGACGCCCTGATCCTGGGCGGCCACATGGCGTGTAAGCATTTCTGGGCTCTCAACAAGCTTCTGAGCGACAAAGTCAAAGAAGAAACAGGCGTGCCCACGTTGCGATTCGAAATGGATATGTTCGACAAGAGGTTTACTCCTCCGGCCGAACTGAGACGTATTATGAACGAGTTCTTCACCACGCTTTGATGCGCTTCCTTTTTATGCAGGCCTTGCGTTTTCTTTCGGTGATAGGGAGGTCTGCCGGAGGTAGAGAACAAACACCATGATATCATTTCCGGAGAACATGCATGATCAGTCTGGGTTGTGACATTGGAGCCATTGCCACCAAAACCGTAATCCTAAAGGGCGACCGTTTGGCCGCTTTTGACGTCACGCTCAACGACGGAAAACTCGCCGACGCCGCGCGAAGATCGGTCCTGAGCGTTCTGGGCCAAGCCGGTCTCGATTTAGAGGAAATCCCGCATTTCGGAGGTACGGGCTGGGGAGAAAAGTATATTTCGTTTCCGCACAGCGTCGAAAGCTCCATCCGCTGTCTGGCTCGTGGGGCCTATTGGAGCGTTCCGGCGGTTCGGACCGTGGTGGATATCGGAGGCCTGAGCACGACCATCATCAGCGTGGACGGGAAGAACGGGAAAGCGCGGGAATACCGGACCAACGACCGGTGCGCGTCCGGGACGGGGTTCTTTCTGGACCTGGCCGCTCAGGCCCTCGAGCTGAAAGTGGAAGAACTCGGCCCGGTTTCGCTCGCGGCCGGAGGCAGAGCCCATATAAGCGCCCAGTGCGCCGTGTTCGGTGAGAGCGAGATCGTCACCCACGTGAACGAAGGGGCCGAGCCCGCGGATATTGCCGCGGGCATCGTCTACTCGATTGGAACGAGCGTGGCCACCATGGTGCTCAGGCTGGGTGCGGAAAAGGAGATCGTCGCCACCGGAGGCGTGGCCAAGAATAAGGCCGTCATCAAAGCGCTGGAAGAAAAACTCGGACTCGAGACCGTGAAACTCGATGTGGATTCCCAAATCATAGGCGCCATCGGAGCGGCGCTGAACGCTCAGGCTCGAAACGCGGAATAGGGGACTGTGGATATG
>JACQYL010000047.1 GCA_016208165.1 Deltaproteobacteria bacterium | reverse complement strand
ATGGTGATGCCGGGAGACAACGTGAGCGTCGAAGTGAACCTGATCATGCCCATCGCCATGGAGAAAGAGCTTCGTTTTGCGATCCGCGAAGGCGGCCGGACGGTCGGCGCCGGCGTCATCAGCGACATTATTGAGTAGAGGATGTTCGGCTTATGATGGAGAATCAAAAGATTCGGATTCGGCTGCAGGCTTATGACCATAAGCTATTGGACGTGTCTGCTATGGAGATCGTGGAAACGGCTCGTCGAACGGGTGCCAGGATTGCCGGTCCGATACCACTTCCCACGAGCATAAATAAATATTGCGTATTGCGCTCACCGCATATCGACAAGAAGTCGCGCGAACAGTTCGAGGTTCGCACACACAAACGGCTTCTGGATATCTTGGAGCCGACCCAACAAACGGTCGATGCCCTGATGAAGCTCGAGCTGTCTGCCGGCGTGGACGTGGAAATCAAGCTGTAGCCGTTCAGAAGCGATACGCGTTCTCTGCCCGACGGCGTTGACGCCTGTCCGTGAGTGTGTAGGCGGAAGTCGTATGGTGCGGAGACGTTGAGGATATGACAATGGTACAAGGTTTAATGGGAATAAAACTGGGAATGTCCCGAATTTTCCTCGGGGAAGGCATAGCCGTACCGGTAACCGTTCTCAAGATCGGTCCCTGTAAGGTTGTCCAGAAGAAAGAGCAGGACAGAGACGGGTATACCGCTTTGCAGCTAGGCTTTTTGCCCAAAAAGGAAAAGCGGACGACCAAACCGTTGCTTGGGCATTTCAATGCCGCCGGCGTCGAGCCGATGGCGCATTTGAAAGAATTCCCGGTGGATGATGCGGACGGGTATGACGTTGGTCAAGAGCTTGGTGTCGGTTTGTTTGCGCCTGGAGATTTTGTGCATGTCACAGGTAAGTCAAAGGGGCGTGGCTTCGCCGGCGTGATCAAACGCCATGGCTTTTCCGGGGGAAAAGCAACTCACGGCTGCAAGACCCATCGGTCTCCGGGATCCGTCGGCTGTAGCGCCTACCCTTCAAGGGTAATGAGGGGGAAGAGAATGCCGGGCCACATGGGAGACCAGCAAACTACGATCAAGAACCTGCTGGTGCTGGACGTAAGACCTGAACAAGACCTCATGATCGTGAGAGGTGCGGTTCCGGGAAGCCGCAATAGCCTCGTTACCGTACGGAAGGCGCCCGCACTATAAAGATTTCGGAGATTCAGAGAGGGAAGTCATGCCGGTAGTGGATGTAGTCAATTTGAATAGAGAAAAGGTCTCCGAAGTCGAGCTGAGCGACGCCGTTTGGAACGTGCCCGTGAGGATTAGCGTTCTACATCAGGTAGTGTGCGGGCAGTTGGCATCCAGACGCCAAGGCACGGCTTCGACGAAGGGACGCAGCGAGGTTCGGGGTAGCGGCCGAAAACCTTATCGCCAGAAAGGAACGGGACGGGCCCGTGCCGGGACCAGAAAGAGCCCTTTATGGCGTGGAGGCGGCGTAGTGTTCGGGCCTAAGCCGAGATCCTATCAACAGAGAGTACCTAAGAAGGTGCGTAGGCTCGCACTTTGCATGGCTCTGACCGACAAACGGAAAAGCGATAAAGTGGTCGTGTTGGACGAATTCAAGATGCAGGAAATAAAGACCAAACGATTTGTCGAAGCCATGCGGGGGCTCCAAATAGAAAATGCGTTGATTCTAGTGCACCAGGACGATACTAATCTGCGGAAATCATCCAGAAATGTGCCGCACATCAAGGTGCTTCCGACAGACGGCCTTAACGTCTACGATATCTTGAAACACGAGAACCTGATCGTCCTGTCTTCTGCATTGGAGAAAATCACGGAGAGGCTGGCTCCCAATGAAAGAACTGCATGATATACTGATACGCCCTCTGATTACGGAAAAGAGCACCACGCAGAAAGAGACTCATAACGAGATCGCGTTCGTGGTGAATCCGAAGGCCAATAAAGTTGAAGTCTGGCGCGCTGTGGAAAAGGCCTTCAATGTAAAAGTACTCTCGGTGCGCACGATGAGGATGATCGGCAAGAAAAAACGCGTGGGCAGGTTCCCTGGGAAGAAACCGGACTGGAAAAAGGCGCTGGTGAAACTGGCTCCAGGCGACCACATTGACTTTTTTGAAGGCGCATAAGAGGAATTCATGGCACTCAAAAAACAGAACCCAACATCACCGGGTAGGCGATTTCAAACGACCGCTACTTTCGAGGAGATCACGACTACAACTCCCGAGAGGAGCCTGCTTCGACCGATCAAGAGTACTGGCGGCCGCAATGCATTGGGTCGACTTACCGCCAGGCACCGAGGCGGCGGCCACAAACGTCGTTACCGGATGATTGACTTTAAAAGAGAGAAGATAGATATCCCCGGCAAGGTAGCCACCCTTGAATACGATCCGAATCGGTCGACGCGCATCGCGCTTCTGCACTATGCGGACGGGGAAAAGCGGTATATCCTGGCCCCGCTGAAGATACAGCTTGGTGATGTGCTGGTTTCCGGTGAGTTTGCAGATATTAAGCCCGGAAACTGCCTGCCCTTGAGAAATATCCCTCTGGGCACGCACATTCACAATATCGAGTTAAACCCGGGTCGTGGTGGTCAGCTTGTGCGTTCCGCCGGCGGTTACGCCCAGCTAATGGCGAAAGAGGGGAGTTACGCCCAAGTCAAGCTTCCTTCCGGAGAGGTCCGTATGGTTTTTCTGGCATGCCGGGCTACTATCGGTCAATTGGGCAACATCGAACACGAGAACATCTCCATCGGAAAAGCCGGGCGTTCGAGATGGCTTGGCCGCAGGCCCAAGGTCCGCGGCGTGGCCATGAACCCGATCGACCATCCGCACGGTGGTGGGGAAGGTAAGTCCTCAGGGGGACGGCACCCCGTGACGCCTTGGGGTAAGCCGACAAAGGGATATAAAACGCGCGGAAAGAAATCGAGCGATAAATATATCGTTAAGAAGCGAACGAAGAAGTAGGAGGTAGACGTGCCCAGATCGCTCAAAAAGGGACCTTTTATAGACCAGAATTTGGCAATCAAAGCCATACGAGCCAAAGAGACCAGTTCTCGAAAAGTGATCCAGACATGGTCCCGGCGTTCTACCATTATTCCCGATTTTATCGGTCTCACGTTTGCGGTCCACAATGGCAAGAAGTTCATACCCGTATTTGTCACTGAGAACATGGTGGGACACAAATTGGGTGAATTCGCACCTACGCGAACTTTCTATGGACACGCCGGCGACAAGAAAACCAAAATGAAAGGCAAGAGATAGCCGCGGAGAACTGAAGTCATGCGTGTACGAGCAGTGGGCAAATTTTTGCGAGTCTCCGCCCGAAAGGCCCGATTGATAACGGACCTCATCAAGGGCAAGAGGGTGGAGGAAGGGATGAATCTGCTGAAGTATTCACCCAAGCGGGGGTCCCGGTTGGTCTTGAAAGTGTTGAATTCGGCAGTTGCCAATGCCGATCAGAATCCGAATATTGATGTAGATACATTGGTTATCCAGAATGCATACGCGGACGAGGGGCCGACTTTGAAACGATGGCAACCCCGCGCTATGGGAAGAGCCACACGGATTCGAAAACGCACGAGCCACATCACCGTTGTTTTGGAAGAAGCGTAAACTGAGTTGGGAGGTGTCCTTTGGGGCAGAAGGTCAATCCGATAGGCTTCCGATTGGGGGTAAACAAAACGTGGGATTCCAGGTGGTTTGCCACCCGTGAATTTTCCCGTCTGGTGATTGAAGACGACCAGATCCGCAAGTTCCTCAAGAAGAGGCTGCAGCATGCTGGTGTTTCCAAAATTCAGATCGAGCGGGCCGCCAACAAGGTCAAGCTGATTATCCATACCTCGAGGCCGGGCATTGTCATTGGGAAGAAGGGTCAGGAGATCGAGGCCCTGAAGAAAGAGCTGGTGAACCTGATTCGGCGCGACATAATGATCGACATACAGGAAGTGCGCAAGCCCGAGGTGGACGCCCAGTTGGTCGCAGAAGGGGTGGCCGCTCAACTGGAGCGGCGGGTAGCGTTCAGAAGAGCCATGAAGAAGGCGGTAACGAGCGCGCTGAAACTGGGAGCACAGGGTGTAAAAATTTCTTGCGCCGGGCGACTGGCCGGGGCGGAGATGGCACGGAGGGAATGGTACCGTGAAGGACGCGTGCCCCTCCACACGCTCCGAGCGGACGTGGATTACGGTTTCGCGGAAGCCCTGACGACGTACGGCATTATCGGCGTAAAAGTGCTTATTTTCAAAGGCGAGATTTTGGAAGAGGAATAAGGAACGTCGGTTCGAATATCAGTTCCGTCTTTTTCCTGAAAGAATGAGGATCATCGCGTCATGCTAGCCCCCAAGAAAGTCAAATATCGTAAGCAACAGAAGGGCAGAATGAAGGGCGCGGCCATGCGGGGCAACTCTTTACAGTTTGGCAGCGTCGGATTGCAGGCCCTCGAAGTGGGTCGGATAACAGCCCCACAGATCGAGGCGGCGCGTATTGCTATGACCCGCCACGTAAAACGCGGCGGCAAAATCTGGATCCGGCTGTTTCCTGATAAGCCCATCACAAAGAAGCCCACTGAGACCCGAATGGGTAAAGGCAAAGGAGCACCCGAGGGATGGGTTGCGGTTATCAGACCGGGTAGGGTGTTGTACGAGATGGACGGCGTCCATGTGGATACGATGAAAGAAGCCCTGAGGCTTGCAGCGCATAAGCTTCCCCTGAAAACAAGGATCCTGGTTCGGGAGGCGGTAACATGAAAAGTTCGGAGTTACGAGATCTAAGCGTTGAGGAACTGGTCCAGCAGGAGAAAGCGCTGAAAGAAGAGTTGTTTAACCTCAAGTTTCAGCATGCTACAGGCCAGCTGGAAAACGTTATGAGAATTGAGGTCACAAAGAGAGACATCGCGCGCTTGAAAACCGTGATGAATGAGAAGCCTGCGGCCTAGCCGTAGGATCAGGAGTGGTTCATGAGTGAACAGCGCTTGCGAAGGAAGAAAACGTTAACGGGTGTCGTGACCGGTGACAAGATGGACAAGACCGTAATTGTAAGTGTCGCGCGCCAATTTCAGCAACCCAGGTATAAGAAATACATTCGAATGCTGAAGAAATACAAAGCCCACGACGAAGCGAACGCGTGTTCTGTGGGGGATCTGGTCATTATTACGGAGAGCAGACCCTTGAGTAAAGACAAGCATTGGCGCGTGAGTAAGATACTGGAAAAGATGGCGTGATCGGAGAAAAGACATGATACAGTCGCAAACCATCCTTGACGTGGCTGACAATTCCGGAGCCAAGAAACTGTTTTGCATCAAGGTGCTGGGAGGCTCCAGAAGACGTTATGCTTCGTTGGGCGACATCATTGTGGTATCGGTGCGCGAAGCCTTACCCAATTCGAGGGTAAAGAAGGGGGACGTCATGAAGGCCGTAGTAGTTCGGACGGCCAAAGAGGTTGGACGTCCTGACGGCACGTATATAAAATTCGATAAGAACTCCGCCGTTCTGATTAATAATCAGAGGGAACCCGTTGGCACTCGCATCTTCGGACCTGTGGCAAGGGAACTCAGAGCGAAGAATTTCATGAAGATCGTGTCGCTTGCGCCGGAAGTCATTTAGGAGCCAAACACTATGAGCAAAACGGCGATCAAGAAGAACGACCAGGTAATGGTCATAGCCGGCAAGGATAAGGGAAAATCGGGCAGAGTATTGCGCGTTATCCCGGAAAAAGGGCGTGTGTTGGTTGAGAGAGTGAACATCGTCAAGCGTCACTCCAGGGCCAGCCAGAAGACAGGAAAAGGCGGAATACTGGAAAAAGAGGCACCGCTTGCCATTTCGAACGTGATGTTGGTTTGTTCCAAATGCAATAAGCCGGCCCGGATCGGCCACAAGGCGCTCGAGGACGGCTCCAGGGCTCGAATTTGCCGCCGCTGCGACGAGCTGATCGATAAATAGGAGCTCCAGATTCCTGAGGATATCTTCCGAAAACCAAAGACGATATGCGAGTTATAACGACATGGCCGGGTTGAAGGAATATTATAGAGACGAAGTCGTGCCTGCGCTGACCAAGGAATTCGGGTACAAGAATGTCATGCAAGTGCCCCATTTGGTCAAGATCACGGTGAACGTGGGAATGGGTGAAGCGATCCAGAACATTAAGCTATTGGACGCCGCGGCGGAAGAACTCGCCACCATCACGGGCCAGCGGGCCCTTGTCACAAAGGCCCGCAAGTCTATCGCGAGTTTCAAGCTTCGAAAGGGGATGCCCATCGGTTGTACGGTTACGCTCCGAAAAGCAAAGATGTATGATTTCTTTGAGAAGCTAGTGAATATTGCTCTCCCGCGGGTCCGGGACTTTCGAGGGATCCCCACGAAATCGTTTGACGGGCGGGGCAACTTTTCCATGGGCCTCAAGGAACAGATCATTTTTCCGGAGATCAACTACGATTCGGTAGAAAAAATACATGGGATGAATATCACTATCGTAACCACAGCCAAAACAGATGAAGAAAGCCGGTTCCTGCTTAGAAGTTTGGGCATGCCCTTCCGGCGATAACGGATACGGCGAAGGATGAGCGATCCTTGTAGTGCAACTCGATGGCATGCTTGGTATGATCGCCGCCGAGTATCTAGTTACGGCGAAGAGAGTTGAATGGAGTTATCCATAAGCGTAAGTGAGTGATTGCGACCGCGTCCCGCGGGCATGGAGGAATGTCTTGGCGAAAAAATCCAAAATGGTGAGTGCCAGCAGGCCGAAGAAATTCACAGTGCGAGATTACAACCGGTGTCCAATATGCGGGCGTCCGAGGGCGTTTATGCGCAAATTCGGAATCTGCCGTATCTGCTTCCGGAAGATGGCCTCTTGGGGCCTGATTCCGGGGGTCATTAAGTCTAGCTGGTAGAAGTGGAAGGAGCCGTCAAATGAGTATGACCGACCCGTTGGCGGATATGCTGACCCGTATTCGTAACGGCCTTGTGGCCAGATTCGGAAAAGTGGATATCCCTGCGTCCGGGATCAAAATCAGTTTGGCCAAGATCATGAAGAATGAAGGGTACATTAAAAATTACAAAATGATCAAAGACAGGCGTCAGGGGATCCTGCGTGTGTTTTTGAAATACGACGAGAACCAGAACAGCGTCATTTCTGGGCTGGAGAGAGTCAGTAAACCCAGTCGCCGGGTGTACGTCAGCCACGATGAAATACCCATGGTCCAAAACGGTTTAGGCATCTCGGTTGTTTCGACTTCCAAGGGGATGATGACTGATCGTGAAGCCAGAAAACTACGCGTTGGCGGCGAAGTCGTGTGCAAAGTCTGGTAGTTATAGGAGGTAAGGCGCCATGTCTCGCGTAGGGAAAAAGCCTGTCCCGATCCCGGACGGGGTTGAGGTTACGCTAAAAGATGGGATCGTTTATGCAAAGGGTCCCAAAGGGGGGCTCGAGCAGGCTCTTCACCCATTGGTGGACGTCAAGATCGAGGATTCGACCATACACGTGGTTCCCACGACGGATTCCCGGGATTCCTTCGCTATGCAGGGGCTGACCCGTACGCTCATCGCGAACATGGTGGGAGGCGTCAGTCAGGGATTCGTTCGAGATCTCGAGATCGTTGGCGTAGGGTATCGGGCCGAAATGAGAGGGAATGTCCTGGTGCTCAACGTGGGATATTCCAATCCGGTAGAGTATCATTTACCCGATGGGGTTACGGGAAAAGTCGAGAAACAGACCAACATTTCCCTCGAATCTATTGATAAGGTGCTATTGGGCCGCACCGCCGCAACCGTTAGGGGATTCCGACGACCGGAACCGTACAAGGGAAAGGGGATCCGTTACAAGAACGAGCGTGTGCGGCGAAAAGTTGGTAAGGCGGGTTCTAAATAGCTTCTTTTGGAGTAGGGCACCATGAAGACGAGCAAGAAGATTGCCGCGCATCTCAAACGTAAGAAACGAATACGGAAAAAGATCAATGGGACAGCGGAGCGCCCAAGACTGTCCGTATTCCGTTCCGCACGGCACATATATGCGCAAATAATCGATGACACCGCGGGAGTGACGTTGGCCGCCGCCTCTACAATGTCACCCGAGATTCGCACCGCTCAGAAAGAAGGCGGGAAGACAGGTGTGGCCAAAATGGTGGGCAAAGTGCTCGCCCAGAGGGCGCAGGATAGAGGGATTATCAAAGTCGCCATGGATACCAACGGATTCCGGTATCACGGTCGTCTGAAAGCCCTCAGTGAGGGAGCCAGGGAGCAGGGTCTGGTCTTTTAAGAAAGGCGGCGGGATCGATACGGCGGAAGAGGATTTCAGGTTTCCTGCCTAAAGGGTCCACAACACGGCAGCGGCGGCCCGCAGGGAAACCATGGGTGTTCAACGGAACGGGGCCAATCTCGGGAGTCCATGTGTTCTCGTCCGTCATACGGCTAAACGGCCGATGAATGATCGACGGGCAAAAGCTGTTGCTGTTTTCGACTAAGGGAGAGATCATTGTTCGACAAAGCGAATGCAGAAAATCAGTTGACCGATAAGGTGGTTCACCTCAACCGTGTCGCTAAGGTTGTGAAAGGTGGTCGACGTTTCAGTTTCAGCGCCATCGTCGTGGTCGGAGACGGCAATGGCAGCGTCGGCGCCGGATTGGGCAAAGCCAACGAAGTACCGGAGGCGATTCGCAAAGCGACGGAGAACGCGAGGAAGGACATGATGGAGGTCCCGATTGTCCAGTCGACCATTCCTTATGAGATCATTGGAAAGTATGGTTCGGGTTCGGTGCTGCTTAAACCCGCGTCCGAAGGTACCGGGGTAATCGCGGGTGGCGCCGTTCGCGCCGTCCTCGAGGCCGCCGGAATTCGGAACATCCTGACCAAGTGTCTCGGATCGCACAATCCGCATAACGTGGTAAAAGCTACTCTCGAGGGTCTGAGACGCTTGGAAAGCGCGGAAACGATCGCAAGAAAACGCGGAAAAACTGTAGCCGAAATTCGAGAGAGTACTGGGAGCGGTCATGTCGAAGAAAGAGATAAGGGTTAAGCTCGTTCGCAGCCCGATAGGACATCCTAAGAAGCACAAATCCGTGTTGGTGGGAATGGGGCTGAGGAAGATGAACCGAACGGTGACACTCGAAGATACACCGGCCATTCGAGGCATGGTTCATAAGGTGTCTCATCTGGTGGAGATTCAGGAGTAGGGTTGATGATTACGCTAGATAGACTGAAACCGGAAAAAGGCGCCCGGAAGAAGACCAAGCGTATTGGGCGTGGTCCCGGCTCCGGATGGGGCAAGACGGCGGGTCGCGGCCACAAAGGTCAACGGGCGCGATCCGGAGGAAGAGTCCGTCCCGGGTTCGAGGGCGGCCAAATGCCATTGACTCGCCGGCTGCCCAAGGGCGGATTTACCAACATCTTTAAGCAAAAATTCAATATCGTCAACATCAGGGACCTGGAACGATTCGATTCCGGCGCCGAAATTGATCCTTCGATCTTGACGGCGGCTGGGCTTATAAAGAAGCCGCGGTGGAAAATCAAATTGCTCGGGCAGGGTGAACTTTCGAAGCGGCTGACGGTTAGAGTTCATACGGCTAGCCGCGGAGCGATCGAGCGCATTCAATCTGCTGGCGGAAAGGTCGAGGTGATCTGAGTTGATCGGCGGTTTCCAGAACATCGGGAAGATACCTGAGCTGAGGAAGCGAATCCTGTTCACGCTGATGATGCTCGCCGTCTATAGGGTCGGTTGTCACATTCCGACGCCCGGGATCGACGGCGCCGCACTGGCGGCGTTCTTCGAGCGGACGCAAGGGACGCTGTTCGGTCTTTTCAATATGTTTTCAGGGGGAGCGCTGGAGAACTTTTCGGTCATGGCCCTTGGAATCATGCCTTACATCAGCGCGGCGATCATCCTGGAGCTGCTCACCGTTGTGATCCCTTACCTGGGAAAGCTCAAGAAGGAAGGCGAGCAGGGAAGAAAGAAGATTACGCAGTATACCCGTTACGGAACCGTAGTGCTGAGCATGGTGCAAGGCTTCGGTATTGCCGTTGGCCTCGAGAAGATGAGCGGCCCGGGTGGAGCCATGGTGGTATTTGAACCGGGCTGGAGTTTCAGACTGATGGCCATGATTACTCTCGCAGCAGGAACCTCGTTCCTTATGTGGCTGGGAGAACAGATCACGGAGCGGGGAATCGGCAATGGGATATCACTGATCATTTTTTCCGGTATTGTGGCGGGAATGCCGGGGGCTGTGGTTAACACCTTACGGCTTCTGCGCACCGGTGAAATTGCGCCGTTTCTTATCCTGGTGCTCATTGCGGGGATGGTTGCGGTAATTGCGGTTATCTGCTTCGTTGAACGAGGACAGCGCCGGATTCCGGTTCAGTACGCAAAACGCGTGGTAGGTCGCCGCATGTATGGCGGCCAAAGCACACATCTGCCCCTTCGGATCAACACGGCCGGAGTCATTCCGCCTATTTTCGCGTCTTCGATCATCATGTTTCCGGCGACGATTGCTCAATTTATCGATATTCCCATCATGCAAAGTGTATCAAGCGCTTTGAGTCCGGGAGGCGTTATCTATTATCTGCTGTACGTCGGATTTATATTCTTTTTCTGCTACTTCTACACAGCGGTGACTTTCAATCCGGTGGATATTGCGGATAACATGAGGAAATACGGTGGATTCATACCGGGCATTCGGCCGGGAAAGACTACGTCGGACTATATCGATAAGGTGCTCACAAGGATCACGTTTGGAGGGGCCATATACGTTTCTGTTGTTTGTGTCATGCCGACCATCCTGATTCAGGAACTCAACGTGCCGTTCTATTTTGGCGGTACGGCTCTCCTGATCGTAGTCGGGGTGGCCATAGACACCATGGCTCAAATCGAGTCTCACCTGGTGACCCGCCATTACGAAGGTTTTTTGAAGAAGGGCGCGCTGAAAGGGCGTCGTTGAGCCACCATTCTTTCATAACCACGATTTGTATATGCAGAGATCTCACAAGGAGGAGGACATGAATCTGATTCTGCTGGGTGGCCCTGGCGCCGGCAAGGGAACACAGGCCAAGAAACTGATCGATGAATTCAAAATTCCTCAGATTTCTACAGGCGATATGCTGCGTGCGGCCCTTGCGAACAAGACACAACTAGGCCTGAAGGCTAAGGGATACATGGATAAAGGCGCGCTGGTCCCGGACTTGGTGGTCATCGGCCTGGTGGAAGAGAGACTGGCAAAACCGGACTGCAACTCCGGTTATATTTTGGATGGTTTCCCTCGTACAGTGCCCCAGGCGGAAGCGCTGGATCAGGTCCTGAACAAGCTCGGCCAGGAGATCGACCACGTATTGAGCATTGAGGTAGACAACGACGAATTGGTTAAAAGGCTCAGTGGGCGGCGTACATGCAGATCTTGCGGGGCGATGTACCATGTGATGTTCTCCCCTCCGAAGAGAAAAAGCGTGTGTGACAAATGCCAGGGGGAACTGTACCAGCGAGACGACGACAATGAGGCCACGGTGCGGAACCGTCTGAAGGTATACGAGGAGCAAACAGCGCCCCTTATCAGCTTCTATGAGAAGAAGAGCCTGCTGAGAAAGGTTGAAGGCACTGGCTCCATCGATGACATCTATTCGCGTTTGGAAAGTATAATTCGTAGCTAGCGTGTCGATGATCGTTCTCAAGTCTCCACAAGAAATCGAGGTGATGAGGCGAAGCAACGCCATCGTCGTCGAAATACTTCAGCTCCTGTCTGAAAACGCCAGGGAGGGGGCAACCACGCTGGAATTGGATCGGATTTCTGAAGAGATTTGCAGAAAGCGGAAAGCCAAGCCGGCGTTCAAGGGATATCGGGGATATCCGTACAGCTTGTGCGCGTCCGTGAACGAACAGGTCGTTCACGGGTTCCCGAATAAGAGAGCCCTGAAAGAAGGGGATATCCTGAGCATGGATTTCGGTGTGCTCCTGGAAGGGTTTTACGGCGACGCGGCCGTTACTGTTCCTATAGGCGAAATCTCTGAAAGAGCGGGAGAACTGGTTAGAACGACAAGAGAGGCATTATACGCGGGCATAGAAGCGGCTCGGGAGGGCAACCGCCTGTCCGATATTTCCCATGCCGTGCAACGCGTTGTAGAGTCCAAAGAATTCTCCGTTGTGCGAACCTTTGTGGGACACGGTATCGGAAGAGATCTTCACGAGGAGCCGCAGGTCCCTAACTTTGGACCACCGGGCCGGGGAGTGCGTCTGCGGGAAGGCATGGTCCTGGCCATAGAGCCCATGGTGAACGAAGGAACGTATGAGGTAGAGATTCTTGATGACGGTTGGACAGCTGTTACAAAGGACAGAAAGTTGAGCGCTCATTTCGAGCATTCCGTAGCTATTACAAGAAATGGACCCCGGATATTGAGCGAGCTGTAAGAGTCGATTTCCGCAGTCGACGCCGTACGGCGGCACGGGGTTATGAAGGAGCGAGGCCATGAAAGTACAGGCTTCGGTAAAACGAGTCTGCAACAAGTGTAAGATCATAAAGCGGAAGGGCGTTGTTCGGGTTATTTGTGAGAACCCGAGACATAAACAGCGACAGGGATGATCGAAAGATTGTTCTTGAAGCCCGACTGCCGTATGCAGGAACACCTCTCGCGGATGATGCCATTTTCCATGGATCCAGCGGTGGGAACCATATAGAAACATGTGGACCAAGGGCGCCTTACGAGGGTGCCCCGCATCGGACCTCTGGTTTGAACATCGGCTCCTAAGTATATTGATATAATGTCACCTAATGGGAGGACAGGAATTTGGCCAGGATCTCGGGCATTGACTTGCCCAGGAACAAGCGTATCGAAGTAGCGCTGACCTATATCTATGGAATCGGTCGGACCACATCTAATCAGATCCTTGAAAAGGCCGGCGTTGATAGGGACACCAAGTCGGACGACCTGAGTGAAGATCAGGTTCGGAACATCCGTCAGGTGATCGATGCTGAGTATCAGGTCGAAGGCGATAGGCGCCGGGAAGTGGCCATGAACATCAAACGTCTCATGGACCTCGGGTGTTATCGCGGCCTGCGGCACAGAAGAGGACTGCCGGTCCGCGGCCAACGAACCAGCACTAATGCCAGAACCCGAAAGGGCCCTCGACGGGCGGCCATCGGGCGAAGAAAGAAATGAGAGGCTGACACCAAATGGCTGTAAAGGGTTCCAGGAAAAAGAAAGAGAAGAAGATTGTCCCAAACGGGGTGGCGCACGTGTTTGCCACGTTCAATAACACTATAATTACCATCACGGATATGAGCGGGAACACCGTCGCTTGGTGCAGCGCCGGTATGCAGGGCTTCAAGGGGTCCCGCAAAAGCACGCCGTTTGCAGCCCAGCTTGCTGCAGAAAAAGCCGCTAAGGAAGCCATGGAACACGGCATGAGAAACATTGAAGTGTTTGTGAAAGGTCCTGGATCAGGCCGAGAAGCCGCGCTCAGGGCGCTACAGGCGTCCGGGTTCAATGTTTCCCTTATTCGGGATGTGACACCGATTCCTCATAACGGATGTCGTCCTCCAAAACGGCGAAGAGTCTGATCACAGGAGGTTCGCTTTGGCCAGATATACAGGTCCTGTCTGCAGAATGTGTCGACGGGAAGGAATGAAATTGTTTCTCAAGGGAGATCGTTGTTATTCCGACAAGTGCGCGTGGGAACGACGGAGTTTTCCGCCGGGTATGCACGGTCAGAGACGTGGCAAGAAGTATTCTGACTATGGAGTCCAGTTGCGCGAGAAACAGAAGGTCAGAAGAATATACGGCATACTGGAGAACCAGTTCAGAAGATATTTTGAAATCGCCGACAAGCAAAAAGGGGTTACCGGCGATGTACTCTTAAGGCTATTGGAACTGAGACTCGACAATGCCGTTTTTCGAATGGGCTTTGCGAATTCCAGAAATCAGGCCAGAGAATTTGTGCGTCAGGGACATTACCTTGTCAACGGAAGAAAAGTCGATATTCCCTCGTTCCAAGTGAAGGTCGGCGACGCGATCGTTGTCAGGGAGAAGAGTCGCAACACTCCACAACTGTTATCGGCGATGGAAGCCGTAGCGCGGCGGGGAATACCCCGATGGATCGAAGTGGTTCCCGAGCAGTTTACAGCCAGAATAAAGGAACTCCCGCTTCGTGAAGAGATCACAATGCCGATTCAGGAGCAGCTCATAGTCGAGCTTTACTCCAAATAAACTCCAGGGAGCCGTCGCTTCTTCTCACCCGAGAGGTTGCGGCCAGGAAATGATCAGCCTGTCTGTAGGGGAGAGGGAAGAGCATTTTCTATCAGGAGAACATATGCATAAAAACTGGAGAGAATTGATCAGGCCGAAGCGCCTTGAGATCGATGAGGAGTCGCATACCGAGCGTTACGCCAAATTCGAGTGTGAACCTCTCGAGAGAGGATTCGGACTCACCGTTGGTAACGCACTCCGACGCATTTTGCTCTCTTCGCTGCAGGGCGCTGCCATCGTCTCCGTTCGAATCGATGATGTCAGTCACGAGTTTTCTACGATCAACGGAATGGTGGAAGACATCACGGACGTTATCCTGAATTTGAAGCAGATTCGCTTGAAGATGCATGGCGAAGGTCCCAGGGAGATGTCTCTGAATCTCTCGGGAGAGAAGGAAGTGACGGCGGCTGATATCGAGTCGGATGGCACAATTGACATTCTGAATCCGGAGCAGCACATTGCGACCTTGACCAAAGATGGACATCTTCGAATGGCGATGACCGTAAACATGGGCAAAGGATATGTGTCGGCCGAACGAAACAAAGATGAAGACGATCCTGTGGGAACGATTCCCATGGATGCCGGCTTCTCTCCCATTGAAAAGGTCAACTACCGTGTCATCAACACGCGGGTCGGTCAGATTACGGACTACGATAAGCTTATTCTTGAGATATGGACGAACGGCAGCGTGTTGCCCGAAGATGCACTCGCGTACTCTGCCAAGATCCTCAAGGAGCAGATGAGCGTCTTTATAAACTTCGAAGAGGAAGAAGAGCCGACCGAGGAAGTGGAAGAGGAAGAATCCGAGGTCGAGAACGAACATCTGTATCGAACCGTGGACGAATTGGAACTCTCGGTCAGATCGGCGAATTGCCTGAAAAATGCGAGCATTACTTATATCGGAGAACTGGTTCAAAAATCAGAAAACGAAATGCTGAAGACCAAGAATTTCGGCCGAAAGTCCCTGAATGAGATCAAAGAGATTTTGACCGACATGGGGCTGTCCTTGGGCATGAAGCTATCCAATTGGCCGTCCAAGGAGTTTCTTGATAAAAAGAGAAGGGAATTGGAACAATGAGACACCGCTATGCCGGGCGTAAACTGAACGTAACTACGTCCCACCGAATAGCCATGTTGCGCAACATGGTGACTTCCCTTTTTGAACACGAGCGGATCGTGACAACGGACGCCCGGGCCAAGGAGCTGAGAATCCTCGCGGATAGAATGGTGACATTGGCCAAACGGGGAGACCTCCACGCACGCCGCCAAGCTCTGGCGGTCATCCGCAGCAAATCCGTAGCCGCCAAACTCTTTGACGAGATCGGGAAGCGGTTTGCAGAACGTATGGGGGGCTATGTCCGGGTTATCAAAAAAGGTAATCGAGTGGGGGACGGCGCTCCCATTTCCATCGTCGAGCTTGTAACTGAAAGCATCTCCGACGAAAAAAAGAAAAAGGGCAAGAAGAAAAGACTGATGGGGCGGCTGGCCAGAAAGAAGAAGGAAGAAACATCCGTCGCTTCTGAAACAGTACAGGAATCCGGGAAAAAACCATCCGCGAAAACCGAAGCCGAGCCGGAGAAAGCTGCGCCTGTGGCAGGAACACAGACGGAGTCGCAAGCAACTAAGCCTGAACCGGAGCAGCAGACCGGTACGGAGCCGGCGGCCGAGTCGACGTCAACGGATGCGGGTGGATCTGAGAGCGCAGAGAAGAAGTAAGGTCGTCGGCGCCGCCCGGCTTTTCCTTTCACGTGTTTTTCGGAAGAAGAGGCCCTTTGTCCTGAACCAAGGGGCCTTTTTTTGATGGCACGTGGTTTCTCCGCGGGGATGCCGGGTTCGAGAAGGGTCCGCATGGACGGCTTCCCGCGAAGGTTCAGGCCTTAATGGCCGGCCCCGAGCAACGGCGGATTTGAAAAGCTTTTTCACCCTCGGAATACGCTCGACGGACCTGCCGGACAGCCGGATCATGTATACTTACCATCGATGACCAGGTGTGAGAAATACCCCGCCACGGCGCACACGTAATAGATGACCAGTTTGGAGAGTTCCGCGCCGAGCAGAAGCCATGGCAGAAAGAGTATGGGCGCCGGGATCAGCACCATCGCCCATAAAGTATGAGTCCAGCCGCGGTGCCTGCTTACGACGGGAATCATGACCAGCAAGCCGAGAATGGCGGCGTACCTGTAGTTTTTGCCGAGGATGAAATACACATCCAATAGCAGGAATATAGAATAGAACAGATTCTGTCCTTTGCTGTCCGTGTCGATATCCGGAAATAGGGCCGCCATCAGAGTGATGGCAAACAGGGCCAGACCTTTCTCGATAGAAATCTCGGTTGACGAAAGGAATGCGAGCGCCGCTATGCAGCCGGCGAACGACAGCATTCCTCCTATGGTGTGAGTTCGATAGGATCCCATGTGCTCTCCCAATGACCGACGGTATGAAGCTCAGATAGACCTGCATCATATCAGACCGAGACGCTAATAGCATCGGGGTTGTGTACTAGATCGTCCTTCGAGGGTTGAGGAATCGTCACTTCCCGAGCCGGTACGAAAAATTCCCTGATGTCCGGTTGACAACGCGATTTTTGGGGTTAACATAACTAGATAGTAGAGGTCGCCTGAGAAGCGGACCGTTTTATCATAGAAGGAAGGTTTCTCGCGAGAATATGGTTACTCTAAGTTTTTCCTTACTCTCGAATCTAAGCATCATTCTTGCCATTCTTTCGTTTAAGAGCTAAATCGGCAATTTTCAGGGTTCGCGAAACAAAGTCCGTGAGCGTTTGCTACTAATGTATTATGTGCCGTTAGGAGGAGTAGGAAATGGAAGTAAAGCCACTAAATGATCGGGTATTGGTTCTTCGTGTCGAATCCGAAGAGAAAACGGCGGGTGGAATCATCATTCCGGATGCCGCGAAAGAAAAGCCCCAACAGGGGAAAGTGATTGCAGCAGGCCCGGGAAAACTGAATGACAAGGGTGAGCGCATCCCTCTGGGAGTGAAAAAAGGCGACACCGTCTTGTTCGGCAAATATTCGGGTACCGAAATCACCATCGACGGAGTCGAACACTCCATCATGCGTGAAGAGGAATTACTGGCCATAGTAGAGAAATAATGGGAGGTTGTCGATATGTCGGCCAAAGAGATTAAGTATGACGCCGTCGCGCGTGAAAAAATCATGCGCGGCGTGGACACGCTGGCCAATGCCGTCAAGGTGACGCTTGGTCCAAAGGGCAGAAACGTAATCCTGGAGAAATCCTGGGGTTCTCCGACCATTACCAAAGATGGCGTAACGGTCGCTAAGGAAATTGAACTGGAAGACAGATTCGAGAACATGGGCGCACAGATGGTCAAGGAAGTGGCTTCCAAGACTTCCGACGTGGCCGGTGATGGAACCACGACGGCTACGTTGCTTGCGCAGTCCCTGTTCCGTGAAGGCGCCAAATTGGTGGTCGCGGGAGTGAATCCCATGGCGCTTAAGAGAGGCATTGAAAAGGGCGTGCAGGTGACCGTGGACGAGCTGAAAAAAATGTCAAAGTCCACCAAAGACAAGAAAGAAATCGCCCAGGTTGGGACCATTTCCGCCAATAACGATAAAACCATCGGTGAGATCATTTCCGAAGCCATGGAGAAAGTGGGCAAGGAAGGCGTTATCACCGTGGAAGAAGCCAAGGGCATGGAGACCACGCTGGATATCGTCGAAGGTATGCAGTTCGATCGTGGATACCTTTCGCCCTATTTTGTGACGGATCCCGAGAAGATGGAGGCAACGCTCGACGGCCCGTACATTCTTTTGCACGAGAAGAAGATCGGCAGCATGAAAGACCTGCTGCCCGTGCTCGAGCAGATTGCCAAGATGGGAAGACCCCTACTCATCATTGCCGAGGATGTGGAAGGCGAAGCACTGGCCACCCTGGTGGTGAACAAGTTACGCGGCACCCTGAAAGTGGCCGCCGTAAAAGCTCCCGGTTTCGGGGATCGCCGGAAAGCCATGCTGCAGGACATCGCCGTACTGACAGGTGGACAGGTGGTCTCCGAGGATCTGGGCATCAAGCTGGAAAACATCGCCCTCAACGATCTGGGTAGCTGCAAGCGAATCAGCATTGACAAAGACAACACCACCATCGTGGACGGAGCCGGCAGCAAGGCCGATCTGGAAGGTCGGGTACGACAGATCCGGGCTCAGATCGATGAAACCACATCCGACTACGACCGCGAAAAGCTGCAGGAACGGTTGGCCAAATTGATCGGCGGTGTGGCCGTGATCAACGTGGGCGCCGCCACCGAGACCGAGATGAAAGAGAAGAAGGCTCGGGTGGAAGACGCGCTGAACGCCACTCGGGCGGCTGTGGAAGAGGGCATTGTACCTGGAGGCGGAGTAGCGTTGCTCCGTTGCGTCGGCGCCCTGGAAGCGCTGAAACTGGGTGGCGACGAGCAATACGGCGTGAACATACTCAAGCGCTCCTTGGAAGAGCCGCTGCGTCAGATCGCAAACAACGCGGGCTTCGAAGGTTCCGTGGTCGTGAACAAGGTCAAAGAGAACTCCGGTGCGTTTGGTTTCGATGCCGAAAGCGCGGAGTACAAAGACCTCATCGAAGCCGGCATTATAGACCCCACCAAAGTCACGCGGTTTGCCCTGCAGAACGCGGCGTCCGTCGCTTCGCTCTTGCTTACAACCGAAGCCATGGTGGCGGAGAAACCGGAGGATAAGGAAGCCTTCGGAGGCATGCCCGGTGGTGCTCCCGGTATGGGCGGCATGGGCGGTATGGGCGGCGGCATGGGAATGGGTATGTAATTCATATCCGTCGCTTGACACCGAGGTACGCATTGGGGGCCCCGTACGGTTTATGGTCGGGGCCCCTGCTTTTTGGACGTGAGGTATATTCGGCGCAGCCGGAGTCTACTCATGGAATCGTAGATAGCGGAGCAGCCCCAGAGAACACAGAATCACCGCACCGAACACGCTGATTCCGAGTGAGAAGGAGCCCATGTCACCGCAGAAGCCGATGAAAGCGGACACCACGCCGCTTCCCAGTAGAAATCCGAAAGGCACGATCATCGAGACCACGACGTTTCGTTCGGTTGGCGATCCTATTAGAGAAAGGGCGGCGAATCCCGGGGGAAAAAAAGTGACGGCCGCGGTTGGTTGAAGAAACACGATCCATATGGCCCATTCCGAAGGAGCGAGACCAAGGAGCAGGGTCAGCAGGCCGGTAGTAAGAAACGAGATTCCAATCGACTTCTTGGCTCCCAGTCGATCTGTGGCCCACCCGGCAAGAAACGCCGCAGCCAGTCCGAGAATACGAGAGAACGCCAAAAGTGTATTGGCCGAGCTTCGGCTCATTCCGTGTTCCGCCACAAGGTACAAAGGCACCATGTTGTAGACGGCGAGGCTGCCTCCGATTCCGAGGCCGAAAAACAAAAGCATCACCCAGAAAGAACCTCTCCTCATCAGTCCCAAGATCGTTTTAGGGCGAAGCGCCTCTCCGTGGAAGTCGCCTCCCCTGCCAAAAAAGGCAAATCCAAGACTCATTAACAGGACTACGGGGCCCAGTACGCCGAAAGCGCTCTGCCAGCCGGTCAAAGTCAATAGGGCTTCTGCAAAAATAGGAGCTATGATAAAACCGAAGTTCGGCGCCAGTTCGTGTATGGATAGCGCTTTGCCCCAGTCTTTTTTATCCACCAGAGTCGTTATGGTAGCGAGGCCGGAGGGTAAGTGAGGTCCGGCGGCCAGGCCCAGCAACAGTACGCATAGGGCCAGGACCCAAAAAGTCTCGGCGAAAGAGGTGGCAACGAGGATCAGCCCCACGGAGGAAGAAGAAAGGATGATGGTTTGCCGGTGTGTCAATCTGGAAGAAATGAACCCGGAAAAAAGCAGCCCCGAACAATACCCCATTGAGGCCGCCAGAAACAGAACGCCTGCTCTGCTGTGAGTGATTCCGAGATCTTCCTCCACTGCGGGGACGAGGGGACTCAGAATCAGCCGAGAGAGAAAATTCAACAGAAAGAGCCCGGCGATCATGAGCAAGACGCCGATTTGAGAGCGTAACGAAGAAGGTTCTTGAGAACTGGAGCCCGATTGCGGCATGATGCTTCCGACAAAGCAAAGGTTTATGGTCATAACGGGGACAGCGGGAGGACCTTTCGGAAACCCGTCTTCGCCGGGCCCGCCCCCGAGGCAGGAATAGTAAACGAAGCTGCGACGCTTCTCAAGCGTTAGAAAGACGCCGGGAATTTAAAATCGAAGGAGGAGAGAACTTCGATGCATGTGCTCAGTGTTTCATTGTTTCACAAGCAGTTTCCCACCAAGGATCTGTATCCATTTAACCTGGCGGTTCTTCGACAAACCGCCCGTCTGGTGTTTCCTTCTCGGGTAACGTTTTTCGTCGGAGAGAACGGAACGGGGAAATCCACGCTTCTGGAGGCGTTGGCGAGGGAGTGCGGGGTGCACATATGGGAAGCGGGTCTTCAGCGGCGGGGCCGGACCGGGAACCCTTACGAACAGGATCTGTACAAATACATAAAAGCCGAGTGGAGTAACGGAAGAGTGCCCGGTTCGTTTTTTGCGTCGGATCTATTTCGTGATTTCACACAAATTCTGGACGACTGGGCCACCGGGGACCCGGGCGTGCTGGACTACTTCGGCGGCGAGCCGTTGACGAACAAGTCCCATGGGCAGTCCCTCATGGCCTTCTTCAGATCTCGATACAAGATCAAGGGGGTGTATTTCCTCGATGAGCCGGAAACCGCACTTTCTCCCAAAAGCCAGCTCGAGCTGGCGGCCCTGCTCAAGGAGATGAGCTGTGCGGGTCATGCCCAGTTCGTCATTGCGACACACTCACCCATATTGCTGGCGTGTCCCGGAGCCGCCATCTACTCTTTCGATTCCGTACCGGTTTCTAACATAGCGTATGAAGACACCGATCACTATCGGATCTACAAAGCCTTTTTGGAGGATGCAAGCCGGTTCTTGGGCTAGTGTGGAAACTTCCCCGATCATGAGTTGTCTGCCGGATTGATTTGCCGCCCGATTCCCTGTACAAGGAAAACGGTCGCCGGCATCGTGTATCGAATGGCAGCTTCACGCAGGCTAACCACTTTATTTTGTTTCAGCCTGATCCGGCTATCCGGGTGATGGGACGGAAAGGTCGAGGGATCCTTAACCTTTCAAAGTCGAGCCCTTGGATCCGGAGGCTCGATTGGACTGCGCCCGCAAGAGTTAACGATTTAGGACCCCCAACGTCCGTCCGGCCTTGTGAAGGTTCGTTGCGAGGGGATGGTGAAAGAGGCATGATCGCTCGTCTGCTCGAAAATTCTCTAAGCTTCATTCATGGGCACCCCCTTGTGAAGAACAGCAGAATGGCACAGTACTGCTGGGGTCATCTGGCCGCCTTACAGGGGTTCTATTACGACCACAGAAAGTTTGCGAATGCGATAGCCCTGGAAAATACGACAGCCTGCAATCGAACGTGTCCTTATTGCCCGCACTTCTGGCAGGAGAGGGCCAGGAAGACCATGAGCGAGGCGCTTCTGCGAAAGATTGTGCAAGATCTAAGTGACTTCGATTATAAGGGAAGCATTATTTTCGCTCCTTTTGGAGAACCGCTCCTGGATGATCGGCTCCCGCTCTTTGTCGGCCATATAAAGAAAAAGCTGCGGAACTGTACAGTTACCGTACTTACGAATGGGGACCTGTTGACCCTTGAAAAATTCAATCGACTGGATGACTCGGGTGTAGATTGTTTTGCCATATCGGATCATTTTGGCATTCATGATGATAGGTATGTAATGGCCGATCCGATAGCCGCCATTGAGACCTTTCTAATCTTAAACGAAGCCGATCGCAAGAAGTTGACCTTCTACGACAGCAACTATGAAAAGATAAAAAGACTGGACAGATTCCATGATCGATGCGGCTTGATCGTCCTTGAGGATAGTATATCTCAAGAGAAGCTCTTTAGAACATGCGAATTCACCGAAAGCATATTGACAATAAATTATAAAGGGGATGTGTTGCTATGTGGACGACAATGGACGAATGAACCGTCGTTCGGCAATGCAGGAACGGAACACCTTAAAGACGTATGGAAGAAAAGGAAGTTCAGGAGAATTCGCAAGAACCTCAGGAAGGGTGTTTTTGAACTCGAGTTATGCAAGAATTGCAAACACGGGTACATGCCGGATCCGGCGCGTATCAAAGAGCTGAAAGCAGCACATGCGAACCGGACTTCAAACTGACGTAGAGGAGAGACAACACCGGCAAAGGTATCCGCTTACTGAACCTCGGCGCGGCAGTCGGTGAAACCGATTCCATGTCATCCTTATTCCGGTCAACGTAAGTGAGGCTCTGTTATGGAACCAAGGGCTCCTCTCGTTTCCATTATCACTGCAACGTACAACCGCGGCAACGTGCTCTGTTACACCATTGCAGGCGTGAGGCGTTCGAGGTTCACCGATTGGGAAATGATCGTGGTTGGAGATGCCTGCACGGACGACACCGAGGAACGGGTGGCTTCTTTCAATGATTCCCGCATTCGCTTCTTCAATCTGGAGAAAAACTTCGGAGACCAGGGGGGACCGAACAACGAAGGTCTCCGCCACGCCCGAGGACGTTACGTCGCGTATCTCAGTCATGACGATTTGTGGAGTCCGGACCATCTGCAGACGGCGCTGACCGGCATCGAAGAAAGCGGGGCGGACCTTGTTTTTACCCTGGGAATTGCCGTCTCGGCCGGAAATTCGAACCAACTCCTGGGCGCGGTTCCAAGCGATTGCTATCAACCCATTATCACCATTCCGGCGTCTCTCTGGATGGCGAGGCGGGAATTACTCGTGGAGATCGGACCCTGGAAACATCCCAGAGAGTGCTATGTATCCCCGTCGCAAGACTTGTTGTTGAGGGCGTGGAGGGCGGGAAAAAAGATCCGCCGGATTCCCAAGCCGACGGTCATCGCCATACAGGCAGGCTCTCGTCCCGGAGTATATGCCCGTCGCGAGTTCGAGGAGGACCGAGCTTACTTCGAACGGATGCGGGACGAGGCGGATTTCTGGGAAAAGGAGTTGCTGAATATCGCCCTGCATCGGTCCATCTCTTCGGAGGATCTCCTTACAGGGGCTCATTTCAGACGAGGAATCATTAACCTTCTCAAGAGGATCGGTGTCAAGTTCGGTATTGCACCGGTGGAATTGGTGGGCTATCTGCTGTATCGTCGAAAGGGAGGCTTCATCAACTCCTGGCGCAGGAGGATCGGCCTGTCGAAACTGGATTGATGTCTGCATGGCGAGGGCGGTTTCCCATGCGCGAGTGAACGGTTCCCATGAACCTGGGATCGCGGGCCTGCCGGGCCTTTTCCGGCCGTTCGATCGATGGGTACGGGAAATAGGGGTTCCCTGAGTTCAACAGGGGTGGCTTGACGAGTTAAGGTCGGGAGAGGATTTCGATGGATGTTGGAAAGGTTGTAGGGAGAGTAGGCGTTATGGAAGAAGTGGCATCGGCTTTCAAGATTTCATATCACAAGCATAAACTTGAATCCTACCTGAGGGGAGAACATATCTTTCCGGCCACATTGGAGCTGGATATCACCAGTCAATGCACAAGGACTTGTGATGACTGCCCCATGAGCCGGGGCGCGGGCTCCCATTCCCTCAGCATGGAATTCATCGAGAATCTATTTGCATCCCTGGAAGGACAGACCAAAGGCCTCCTGGTTACGGGCGGAGAACCCACCATGTCCCCGGATTTTCCGAATATCCTCAAGAGAGCCCGAGAGCGGGGATTTTCGGAGATCGCGATCGTGACCAACGGCAGTTTTCTGGATCAGGAACCGGTTGCCGACGCCCTCTTAGCGCATGCCTCGACGATTCGCGTCTCCTTGTACGATTGGGGGACGAAGTCCTGCGTCGGCGTCGAGCCGGTCCTCAAGCGGATCGAGTGGCTTCGTAAACGGATTGACGCGCAAGGGAGCGATCTGCAGGTGGGAGCCAGCGCCCTCACCTCGAAGGACCGGACGGCCATCCTCCCCGAGCTTGCCGAGTCCGTGCGTTCGGCCGGGGCCCACTGGATCTATTTTCATCCCATGTGCACCGGATGGAACTTGGGTTGCCCCGCCCGGGTAGACCAGGAGGGCGTGCTCGAGAACGTCGAGAGATACCGGCGAAACCTGAAAAATGGCTTTGATGCGTTCATCTCACGATACAGATACGTGGAGACGGAGCTGGATTTCAGCGAGTACCACGCCGCGCATTTTCTGCTGGTCATCGGTTCCGACGGAGTGAATTACCTCGGGCCCGAGGTCAAGTATCAGCCGCACCATAAGCTTGCGGACTTGAATAGCGCTCGTTTCAACGGTTTTCTTCGTCGGAAGGACCGACTGGAACGCATCCGATCCGTGAACAGCCAATCCTATGGCGCCCTTCACAGCAGACACAGGGGAGTGTTATACAACGATTACATTGAAAAACTGAAACAGGACGCCCGGCCTGTCTCCGATGAAACTGTTTCGGGAACGAAGGCCCGATTCCGGTTTCCCCATATTCTTTAATACCCGTGATTTACGACGACGCGACGGCCATTGCCGGAATCCTGTCCTACGTCGGCGTAGAAGCCAGGGAAGATTCGAATCGGGATGGGTTGGCTGATCTTGATCGATTGGCGGGGCATGGATGTTGCGTATAGATATAGCACAATCTTATGAAAGTCGGGCGTATTATCGATTCGGGGCGCCGACTCATGTCTCTTGCCGAAATAATTCGAATACGGTTACTACGAGTCGTAAATACAACAAACAAGAGCCTGCCGGAATCCGTATGCCCCAGAGCAAAGAGCCGCGCCTCCTGTTCAGAATGCTTTTCGTCAGAACCCGCAATCAGCGGTCTATTGAAAAAAACCTGTTCACATTCGCCTGCTGAAACACCATGTTTTTCCCAATTTTTCAGCAGGTTTCCTTCGTCCCACTCGAATCCGGCCCATTGCATTATCAGGTCGTCATCAACCATGATTGATGTATATCCTAAATATATACATTTGTCAAGATGGACCAGCGGGGTCTATAACAGGGTATTACTGTAACCTCTGCCGCGCCGCTCCCGGGCCGGGTCATGAGCTTCCTTCGGTCTGTTGATCGTCGATGAACTGGGCTATGCGCCTCTGTCGCGTCTATTTCTTGCTTTCCCCGGCATGGTCCTCTGATATCAAGTGCAATGAAATCCTATAAAGTTTAGAAGCATGGGCGTCCCCAATTGTCCCCTGTGCTTGCGGACTTGAATAGCGCTCGTTTCAACGGTTTTCTTCGTCGGAAGGACCGACTGGAACGCATCCGATCCGTGAACAGCAAGTCCTATGGCGCCCTTCACAGCAGACATAGGGGAGTGTTATACAACGATTGCATTGAAAAACGGATACAGGACCGACCGGCCCCTCTCCGATGAAACTGTTTCAGGAACGAAGGCCCGATTCCGGTTTCCCCATATTCTTTAACAGGCCGTTGAAAAACGCGATCTGCGGTGTTGCGCTTCATCCCTCGTCACTGCGACGTACTCTATGTACGCCTTTCATTCCTCGGGATTTGCGCGCCTTGCATCTCATCGTTTTTCACCAGCCTGTAACAACCCGGCTTTCTCAGCGGGCCGTTAAGGGGCGATCGGGAAGACTTGTGAGGATGCCTGCGACTACTCGGAGTGGGTATCACGAGTTGAGTATCCCCGAAACCATGATTTTTCAATTTCATCGTTGGTGGAAACAACGAAGGGCTTCGCTCACGCAGATATTCTTCCGCTCAAGATTTCCAGAATTTGCTCCGGGTTCAATGTCTTGCCCTTGGAAACGACCTCACCGTCGATCACCAGTCCCGGCGTCATATAAACGCCCTTTTCCATGAAGTAATCGACGTCCGTTCGCTTCTTGACTTGGACGCGGTCGGTGAACCCCAGCCTATCCAGCGCCTTGAACACATTCCGGTAAAGGGTCTCGCAGTTTTTGCAGCCGGGACCGAGAACTTCTATCACGCACGAGCGAGGTTTCATCGCCGCATCTCGGTTGAACGCCTCTTCAATCCAGGACAAGACCCGTTCCCTGGGGGGAACGCTTCCTTGATGATAGAGTCGTCCGGCCAGGATCAGGACCGGGGTCATCATAATCCCCGCGCCGGGCGCCTTTTCCTCACAAGGACGCAGCGCCTCGTCCAGTTCGGGAGTCCATTTTGCGCCCGGGCCGGTCGGGCAGCAGGTTTCGGCGCCGGAATCACTGATCGGTTCCCTGGAACGTTCAATCAGTTGATAGACTCCGTCCCAGTCCATCTCGATGCCTGCTTTTGCGGCCACATCTTTTGCCGTTCCCGGTTGGAGCCCCAACGATTGGGCGAACTCCTTCGCCTCGGCTTCCGTATACGCCAGGTGCCTTATTCTCAGCGGAAGATCCAGTTGATTTACCAGATCATGGACCATATGATACAGGTAATCGCAACGCGGGCAAGGTGGTTCCGTGCCGATCACCCAAATTTCATCCGAACACGCCATGGCCGCCCTCCCATTTCAATCCTGAAGTGCAAATCTACGGCGACTCTCGCAAACAGAGCCTGCGCTTAATGTGACATTCACACTTGTTTGGAACTTCTTTAGATGCTTTTCGACAATACTACTCCTCTCGTGGGCATATAGCCACGTTGTTTATTGTTGACTTATTTCGGTCTATCGCCATTCCCGAACGGCTCCTCCGGCCGCGATCAACTCTTCCTCCTCCTCCTCCGCCCCTTTCACCGCACGGCGGATGGCCGAACCGTCTGCATTCAGACGACGCGCCGTTTCGCTCTCGAAGATCGATAAGTCTCGTGCCGCTATGAGACCAACCAGGGCGCGTGCATGTACAACCTTTCATTCAGACGACACGCCGTTTCGCTCTCGAAGATCGATAAGTCCCGAAGAGCTATGAGACCGATAAGAGCGCGTGCACGTGCAACCTTCGGGTGTCGTGCGGAACCGACCAACACCCCTCCCGGTCCTTATCATCCTCGAAAATCGCCTGCCTTTCGATCCCTCGGATAACGATGTGACGCTCTGTGTCGGCGCCGGACGTGTCAATGCGCCCTTTTGTCGGCATGCGTATCTGATAACCGTCTCGCACTTACGTGTCAACAAGGAAACAACCTCCCTATGCCCACAAGCTTTCGATGCGCCCAATAACACAAGAGCGCCCGAGCCTGGATGGTCTGCGGGAATTTACCGAATGGCGTCACTTCCTCGGGGGTAATACCCATCGATTCGGCCACTCTACTATCAAATCCAATGAATTCTTGTAAGATTTAAAAAGCTGGACATCCTCAATTTGTTCCATTATTCAGTTCGCAGCCCGCCAAATTACCCGTCTATCTCCCAAATTGAACTCCCAGCAGCTTATTCTCTGGTCGGTCTCCACGGAGAGTAACAGCAATACTTTCTCTCAATGCATCCCATTTTGACTTTGACAGGTAAGTTTTCATAGCTTCAAAATTTTCTGTATTCACAGACGCGATGTACTGCTTGGCATTTCTTGATGCAGACGAAATTATATATGAAAACCAGGCTGCTCTTGGTCTGGGGTCTATGTGAGCAAAAAGTCTATTGTCATGCCATAGGAAGCCAAGATTATGATTTGCGCCATAAAACAAAAGAACCAAATCGAAACAAATGATTCTAGCAGCATTTATGCCATCCGAGTCATCTCCCTCTATTTCTACAGCTAGTTTGTATCGAAGTTGGTTGTCTTCTAAGTTTGGGTCTAAAATAATTCCAGAAGGTGTTCTCGGATAGAGCAGTTCTGACAACGTCGAGAATTTCTCGTCCATTTTTTTGAGCGGATTTGATTCAGCATAATTAGTGGCTACGCGATCGGCTTCAAGCATTTTCTCTTTGATATGCTGAACACGTTTCTGAAGCTTATTTGAGAATTCTAGAAATTCCCTTAGCCTTTCCCGTTCACTCTCGAACTTAGCGAGTTGCTTCGCAAGGGAAGCATACTCGTCTAACGCCCTTTTTCCCTGAAGACCAGAAAGCATTTCATCACGCTCGTGGCCTACTTGGCTTCGGTATTCTTCGAGATCCTTGATTTTAGATACTAATCTAATCCTATCTGATTCAAGCCGTGCCTTACGATCGGCAGATAGCGAGTTATGAAAGTTTTCAACGGCTTCAAAATGAGCAACAATCTCGGGTTTGAATATTTGACATAGACCGGTATAGAGCTCTAAAAGTTCATCTTTTCCTATATCAGGTTGGACTTGGAGAGACTTCAATATGCCGTCAGCCTGGAATTTTAGAACGGCAATCTGTTTTTCAATCTCCCGTAGTTCTTTTGTAAGTTCGCCAGCCTCAAGCTCAATAGCACGATAATCTTCTGCCACCCTAAAGCCAATGTCATTGACTTAAGCGATAGGTTTGTAGGCCATAGCGAAGAGCTTCAGCTTGGGACCTTTTCTTCTTGGGTTCTTTCGTCCTGGTCGGATAGTGGACAAGGTTTTTCGTAAGAGCCTGGAGATTGCCTCTAAAATTT
>JACQYL010000046.1:57355-58408 GCA_016208165.1 Deltaproteobacteria bacterium | reverse complement strand
AGACAGGGCGAGGCCGGGATACCGTGATCGACGCCCTCTCTCTGTTCTCTCAGGACGACCTTTACCTGTTCAACGAGGGGAGTCATTTCCGCCTGTACGAAAAACTCGGGGCACATCCGATGACTCATCAGGGCGCGGAGGGCGCCCAATTTGCCGTATGGGCTCCGAATGCCGAAGGCGTCTTTGTCATGGGTGACTTCAACGGGTGGGACAAGAGGGCACACCCGTTGCGAAATAAGGGAGATTCAGGGGTATGGGAAGGTTTTTTGCCAGGTGTGGGCAAAGGAGCCAGCTATAAATACCACATTGTATCCCGATATCACGCTTACCAGGTGGACAAGGCCGATCCTTTCGCTTTTTACAACGAAATTTCTCCCAACACCGGTTCCATTGTGTGGAACCTCAACTATGCATGGGAAGACGGGCCATGGATGCAGAGTCGACGAGAACGCAATGCCCTGGATGCCCCCATAGCCATATACGAAGTGCATCTGGGTTCCTGGATGCGATCGTCCGAAGGGGGTGGAAGACCCTTAACTTACAGGGAGCTTGCGCTCAAACTGCCTAAGTATGTGAAGAACATGGGTTTCACCCACGTGGAATTCTTGCCCATAATGGAGCACCCTTTCTATGGCTCGTGGGGATACCAGATGAGCAGCTTCTTTGCGCCCACCAGTCGTTATGGCGCCCCCCAGGATTTTATGTTCCTGGTCGACAGGCTGCACCAGGAAGGCGTGGGCGTCATTCTGGACTGGGTCCCTTCCCATTTCCCCAGTGATGAACATTCCCTCGGTTATTTTGACGGCACCTATCTCTTCGAGCACTCGGAGCCCAAGCAAAGGATTCACCCGGATTGGGACAGCCTGATCTTCAATTACGGACGAAACGAGGTGCGAAGCTTTCTGATCAGCAGCGCGCTGTTCTGGCTGGACCGATACCACGCGGACGGCCTGAGGGTGGACGCCGTGGCCTCCATGCTCTACCTGGATTACGGTCGCAAGGATGGGGACTGGGTTCCCAATATACACGGGGGCAAAGAAAGCCTGGAGGCCA
>JACQYL010000046.1:0-57312 GCA_016208165.1 Deltaproteobacteria bacterium | reverse complement strand
TCTTACGGCGCTTTAACGAAGAGGTATACAAGAGCTTTCCGGATGTTCAAACCATGGCAGAGGAGTCCACAGCCTGGCCCATGGTATCGCGGCCCAATTATGTGGGCGGCCTCGGTTTCGGGATGAAGTGGGACATGGGCTGGATGCACGACACGTTGGAATACATGCCAAAGGACCCCATTTACCGAACCTATCACCACAACAAATTGACTTTCCGCATGATTTACGCCTTTCAAGAAAACTTCGTTCTCCCCCTCTCGCATGATGAGGTGGTCTACGGCAAAGGCTCCCTTTTGCGGAAAATGCCCGGAGATGAATGGCGGAAGTTCGCCAATCTGCGGCTGCTGTTCGGATACATGTATGCCCAGCCGGCCAAAAAGCTGCTGTTCATGGGCGGCGAGTTCGGCGTATGGGACGAATGGTATCATGAGACGGGCTTGGACTGGAGCTTGCTCGATCAGCCCTTTCACAGGGGCGTTCAGCGATGGGTCGAGGATCTGAACCGCATCTACACGACCGAACCTGCCCTCCACGAGTTGGATTTCAATCCTTCGGGATTTCAGTGGATCGATTGCAACGACTCGCAGCAGAGCACGCTCAGCATGATGCGTATGGGCCGTTCAGGAGAAGACGTCCTGGTTATTGCCTTCAATTTTACACCCGTTCCCCGCCACAATTACCGCGTAGGCGCTCCCAAAGGCGGATTCTGGGGCGAAGCCCTAAACAGTGACGCCAAGGACTACGGGGGAAGCGGGCAAGGCAATCTGGGAGGCATCGAGGCCTCTCCCATATCCTTTCATGGCCTTCCCTTTTCCCTGAACCTGACGCTTCCTCCGCTCGGAGTGGTTTTCATGAAATGCCAAAATCACGGAGGTGAATCAACGGATTCACCGATCGAGGGTTCATGACGGACGTGATAGAAAGACCGTTCGAGAACTGGACACGGACATCGGCCGACCTGTTGGCTACGGTCTTTATTCATGTTGATTATTCGACGCCTATTCAGGCGGTCAGAGAGGAACTTCAACGCATCGTCCAAAATTCGAAACAATGGGACGGTCGGGTCTGCGCCCTTCAGGTGACTGATGCGACGGAGCGAACCATAGAGTTGCGCGCGCTCACGAGTGCTGCGGATTCATCGAGCGCCTGGGATTTGCGCTGCGAGGTGAGAGAAAAACTCATTCATTTCTTACAGGAAAATATCCCCGAAGCTTTACCCAGAGTGAGGGCGGAAATCAGGGAGCAGGGGAGTCGAGGGAGGGACGGCGAACAAGAAGAAGGGAGTTCTCCCTAAGACCGACACATTCCACCTCCGGGCCGGCGGATCCCGGAAAACACGGTTGGTCATGGATCCGCCTCCCGCTGGTTGCCCTCAAGATTGTTCAAAGATGCTTAAGGATAGGTTCCAATAATATGGGCGATTTTATGAAATTTTCCATCAGGATAGCGTGACCACCGTCGGAGCCTTTCCGATCGGTCTGGACGTGGACAAAATCCTCTCCGAGGTCTCTGAAGGTTAGAGGTTAAGCTTTCGATTCGGGAATAACGATCTTTATGAAAGGATCGACACGGACAGAAAAGCTGGGCGCCGTATTTTTGGAGGCATCGAGCGGCGCGATTATACCAAGGGGCTGGTCGAAAGAATGAACATATTCTTCAATGCGTATAATAGTCTTACTAACTCGCGAATGGATGCGAGGTTTTACCAGGTCACGGCGCCGAGCAGGTCTGACAGTCCGGACTATCAGCATCTCAACACGGTCCTGGAGGAAGCCGTCTCGAAAATGAATGCGAAAATGCCTGGTTCCCCTATTACCCGCATCGACACGGGGATGTTACCTCCCCAGAATTATCGGTTTATGAAGGAGATCGACGTCATGCTCGCCACGCCCCTTGAAGATGGCATGAACCTGGTGGCCTTTGAATATATGCTCTCACAAAAGTACAAACGCCCAAAGGATCGAGGTATCCTGGTCTTGAGCACGAGCGGTGCGTCGAGGGTGCTCAAGCAGAAAGGCTTTGGAGAGGTAGACGGAATTGTTTACATAAACCCTTTGAAGTTGAAAGACGCCGGAGATAAGGCTGTGACGGCCTTACTGGAAGGAAGGCGCATCTCGCACAGGGTCATCAACTACGTTGAGAACGAACGGAGAGTTGATGACTGGGCCCAGAGAAACATCGACGCCATTCTAAACCGCCAAAAAGCGTCATGAGCACCCTTACTGGCCCTCCCATATTTCTGCTGCATACTCCCTTCGCCTGTATTAAATACCGCATCGACCGTATTTCATTCGATTTCAGCGTTGCCTATAGTTAAGGGACGCCCTGATTCAAAAGGCGGTTTGAGAGTGCCGAACCGCCCGCAGAACGGGTCGATTTGCGGACCCAAGAAGTAGCCTAAGAACATTGGGAAACCATTCTAACATCTCGGTTGAAAGGACAATCTCAAATGGAAACACCACCTGAAATCACCTTTCGCGGGTTGGAAAAGAACGACGAGATCGAGGCGCGCATTCTCGAAAAGGTCAACAAACTCGACGAGATCCATCCCGGCATTATCAGCTGCCGGGTTGCCGTGGAAAAGCTCCAGGAGCATCAGCGCTCCGGCGCTCCGTACCGCGTCCGGGTCGTTGTACGGCTTCCCCCGGGAAAAGAGCTTGTCGGGAGGCACGAGCTTGGAGAAGGGGACATTCGTGAACGCCTGCAGACCGCCGTCACCGAGGCTTTCGGAGATGTGCGCCGACAGCTCATCAAGACCAAGGACAAGCAGCAGGGGAAGGTGAAAGCGCCCCCGGACCAGGAGCTGATTGGGTATGTCGTGCGCCTGTTTCGCGACGAAGGATACGGATTTATCCGAACCACCGAGGGCCGGGAGATTTATTTTCATCAACATGCCGTGCTGCATGACGATTTTCAACGTCTCGAGATCGGAACCGGAGTCCGATATTTTCCATCGGAGGGAGACGAGGGGCCTCAGGCCAGCACGGTGCAGGTTGTGGACAAGACCGGCAGCCGGGTTTCGAAAGTCGAGGAGCCGCAGATCGAGCCGCCGGCGGGGGTGAGCCCTTAAGGGCGATCTTAATCGAGAATCATTAGACCGTATGGCGCCCGCCCGTACAGAGGCTGGGCTGCGGTAATGGAGGCGATCGATGAAGAATTTCACTCTGGAAGACCTGAAGCGTCTGGCGGCCATCGAAGCCGACGTGTGTATTTCCATGTACATGCCCACCGACACGGCCTCCGCCACAACGGATGAGGAACGGATTCGTTTCAAGAATCTGCTTCGCCGGGCTGAGAAGACTATCCAGGAGCGGGCGCCAAAAGAAAAAGAACTGCAAAAGATGATCGAAGAAGGACGACGGCTGCTGGAAAATGAGTATTTCTGGCGCCACCAAAGCCACGGGCTGGCGGCCTTCATCGCCCCTGAAGTGTTTTTGTTTTACCGGCTTCCGGTGGCTTTCGACGAAGTGTTTGCGGTTTCAAACCGCTTTGCCCTGAAGCCGCTGATGCCGTTATTCATGGCCGAGGGGAAATTTTATGTCCTGGCTCTGAGCCAGGCGGAAATACGCCTTTTTTCCTGCACGCGCCATAGCGTGATGGAAATCGACCTGGTCGACGTTCCGCAAGGCATCGACAGGAAGGATGAGATCCTCCGTTACTTCCGGGACGTAGACGAGGGGCTTTCGGAAATCCTATCCGACCAGAAAGTACCTCTGGTTCTGGCCGGAGTCGATTATTTGCTTCCGATTTTCCGGGAAGCCACTTCCTACCAGTGGGTCTTGCCGGAAGCCGTTCCAGGTAATCCAGACGAACTTCGAGCCGAAGAACTTCACGAAAAGGCGCTTGACATCGTTCGCCCCGTCATGGAGCGAGCTCAGCATGAAGCTGCGCAACGCTACCACGAACTGGCCGGTAGGGGATTCACTGCCGCGGGTGTTCGCAGTGTGCTGCCTGCAGCCGCTTTCGGACGCGTGGACACGCTCTTTGTCGTCCTGAAAGAGCGGGTATTCGGTACATACGACAGGGACAACAACGAGTTAAAGATAACGAGCGACGAGGAACAGGACGCCGAGGACCTGCTGGACCGAGCCGCGGTGGAAACGATAAAGAATGGCGGCCGGGTCTATGCAGTCAACAGAGAAAAGATGCCGGAAGAGCATGCGCCGATCGCGGCCATCCTGCGATACTGATCAGCGTGTCAGTGCACTTGTCCAAAATACAGGATTACTTCTATTCGAGTTCGAAGAAGGAAAACACTTATAAGAACTCGATTACTCCAACTAAGCTTGATCCATCCGATCGGGCCGGGTTTTCGGGGAACTCCGTTGTGAGGAGTATTTCATCTTGGACAAGAACCGGAGAAGATTGTGATAAAGAGCTACAGCTTCGGTCAAATGAAGATCGACGGTGAGGTGCATCGCCAAGATCTCAAAATCGTCAAAGGCCGTGTGTTGGGAAACTGGTGGCGCAACGAGGATCATCGTCTTGACACGGATGACGTGCGAGACATTCTTTCAGCCGGTCCCGACATCCTGGTGGTAGGAACCGGCTATTCTGGTAACATGCGGGTGGAGGAATCTCTTCGCTCTCTCCTCGAAGAACGTGGGACCGAACTGATTGCGGAGACGACGACCGACGCGGTGCATACATTCAACAAATTGGTATCAGAGGGGAAGGAGGTGGCAGGGGCCTTTCACCTTACGTGCTGACCCGTTTTACCGGCTCTTTTTTGGGGTACGCACGCCGGAGCACGCCCATTGGAGAAAGGGCCGCTTACCTGTCTTGAATGGTTGGATTGCTTTTCGCTCGATTCAACCTGCCGAAATGGGATCCAGACTGGCCCGACATCTTCTCGGAACGGTCCCAAGGCCGGCTCAGAGAACAAGGGGAGCGTACTCCAACTTTCCGTCTGCGGCAACGGACTGTACGTTCAGCGTCAGTCGGTTCCTACCGTCCCTGTCGTTCTCGACCTTGACCTTGGTAATTACATGAGAAGACGGCTCCCTCCTGTGGTCATGGCACTGTGCGATGAGAGTCATGACTTCCTCCCAATCCCCCTCGATGCAAGCGCCGGAAGGCGTCAACAGATAGTGAAACCCCGAACCGTCGAGCATCTTCATGGCTTCGGCAATCTCTCCCTTCTTTTGGCTGGTTTGTCCTGATGAAATGATGTTCAGTTCGAATAGCACGGTGTTCCTCCCCCGGTTGTCTTCTATTATTCTCAGCCCCTTCATCCAAGGGTGGCGTAATCACTGAGCAGTCTGTTATGCACGCTCAGACGGTCGCTTCCTTTTGCGCCGGTAACGCGGCCAGGAAAGCCACATCTGAGTTCCTTCCGTTGGATGCGCCTTGTTCCGATTCGAACGCACAAAATCATGCCCCCCACGTTACGCCTCGCTCACTAAATTATGTTCGAAAAATCCCGGTTGGGGCAATGAGTTCAATTCGGTATTTTTCTTCAAAACACACTGTAGTCGACGGTGGACCTTGGTTCTTGGAAGATCTTATCGTACCTGCCGTAGACGGTATCATACCTGAGAAAGAATCCCTGTGATTGGACCTTACCTTTCTTCCTTTTCCGGGACAAATTCGTCCGGTGGGCTGAGTGGTTTTCCGGACTTAAGCGAATGAACCACGTCTTCTTCAATGTCCTCGCCCTGGAACGCTTCCTCGAGCTTTGTCTTCTTCCGTTCCGGCGTCTCGCGATCGTCTTTTTGCCACGGGAGTTCCTCAATGCGAAGGCGGTCTTCGATCTCCTGAAGGCCCATATTGTCCTGCAGGATTTCAAGAAGGATTTGGTGCGAAGTCCCGCTCGGGAGAGCCCCCCTAAGATGGACGACACCGTCGCACACCTTTATATCAAGATCTTCACGCTCCACGCGGCCGTCGATCTCCAGTTCGTCATAGATGACGGCTGTCAATTCATCGTCGGACATTCCCTCGTATTCCTGAGGAAGATCCGCTCCGGTCTTTTCCAAGGCTACCACCAAGGCGGGCTTCCCTTCCCCTTCGGCTGCGCATCGGGTACAGACAGACGTCCACGGTATGGCCTCCAGACGGCCCGGAGAAATAGACTTACCACAAGACAGGCATATTCCGTAATCGCCCGTCTCGATTCGGCGCAAGGCCAGGTCGATGGCTTCGATTTCCCGGGTTTCACGTTCGTCCAACTGTTCGAGACTCAGAGACATGGCGCTCTTTGACGCGGTTTCCTCGTACTCCACTTCTCCCTCCTGAAGTCCTTTCCACGACTCGTCTATGCTGCCCCGAAGCCCAAAAATCTCGTTGCGTCTCCTTTCAAGCGCTTCTCTTAAGTGCCCAAAATCTCTTTTCTTAACCATCGTTCCTCCTCTCCAACAAGGCTTTCGCATGGATTGACTCATGGCGCCTCGTCGAACCTCCTTTTGATCGAAAGAGATCGTAAGAATCTCGAGCAACAAACGTTCTTCGAATCATTCTTTCATCTCCACCTTATGGTGCCAATACCATGAATCATGTATTTAGAAGGCGGACACAAAAGACATTTTCATACAGCGGCCGGGCGACAAGTTAGGAACGGGATGAAAAGAGGAACGATTAAACGGGATGCTGCGGCCCTTTTCCTCGTCGAATACGAGAAGCAATTAAGGTATCAGCCAAAGAGGCGGATACGCCTTCCCAAATCGCGGTAGATCCAAGCATAGAAGAGCATACGCATGATATCGGCTGAAATATAACCGCACCCGCCCAAAAAGCAATTTGGGGAGATTGAATCACCTTAGCCGGTCTGCTCATGGGTTCGCCGCGGAAACCATGGATCATTCAAAAGGTTGGAACCGCAGCGGTCATCCGCGAAGAAACGCAGATGAGAGGGATCCCGGGAAAATCGTTCTTTCTTTGTCAAAATCCCGCAACTTGTTCACGCAATACTTCAGGGTGACGATTCACTGAAAATACAAGATAGACCCCATATACGCGTCAGCCTATGCACACATAGTATGCAGATAGCAGGGCATTGGAGTTGGGAAATTTAAGACTTAAAAGAACCAGTCCGAACGGTTCCTCACAACAATGTCACAGCCCTGAAATAAGCTGAACGGATGGCCGGGTCTGATACTTGTATTCCCGGGGAAACCCTGTCGCCTCCAGCGGCTTCCTGTGAATACGAAAACGATGGAAGGATCACAATATGGAAAGCATGAACGAATTGATGCGAATGATGGCGATGTGCGAGAACGCGAGAACGGCAAGAAAAGAAGGGATTAAAGACACGTGCAAGGGTGGGCGTGTCGATCCCACGAAGAACAACAAGAAACAGATGGTAGCTTTGCTGCAGGCGGCCGGCCTGAGTAATGCAAGAATCAATGAACACCTGGATCAACTGGAAAAGTAGGAAGAGCAAACGGAACCGGATAAGCCGCCAGAGTCATTGGCTCTCTGTTCCACTGCTTCTCGTAGCGCTCTACCTTCCGGGCGTTTCCACGGCCCTCCATACGGTCTCTATTGGAGCGAATGGATGGGGCCTCCTCTTCGGAATAAGCCTGGTCACCCTGCTGATTGGACAGGGCATAAAGCAATTCATGCCCGGCGCGTCGATCAAGAACCCGTAACAGGAAGTTGTCAGGTTGTTCTTTGGCCCCTTCGCACTATGATTGGTGGTCGCTTTCCTGTACAATCGACCGTAGGTTAAGTTGCGCACGGGAGTCGACGGTGTTGGGTTTGGACACGATGAAAGGTTCCGGAACGATCCATATCGGCACATCGGGATGGCACTACCATCACTGGAAGGGGCCATTCTATCCGGACTACCTTTCCGCTGAAGATATGCTTCCTTACTACTCCGGCCGTTTCCATACCGTGGAAATCAACAACTCTTTCTACCGGCTTCCTAAGAAAACAACCCTTGAACGATGGAAAGAGACCGTACCGCCCGACTTTGTTTTTTCTCTGAAAGCAAGCCGCTACATCACTCACATGAAGAAGCTCAAGGATCCCTCCAAAGGGGTCCCCCCTCTGCTCGAGGCTGCAGGCGTGTTAGGAGAGAAATTGGGCCCCGTCCTGTTTCAATTGCCTCCGCGCTGGCGTATGAATCCTGAAAGACTCGATCCATTTCTGCAATTTCTCTCGAGTGATTTCCGGTACGCCTTTGAATTCCGTGATCCGAGCTGGTTCGCCGATGCCGTTTATGAAACACTGGCGAAACATGGAGCGGCCTTTTGTATCTATCATATGGAAGAGCGCCTCTCTCCCAAAGAGGTGACCGAAGGCCGAGAGGAACGAATCAAGCTCGCGGAAGCGGAGCAGAGAGCCCGATCACTGGTCAAGTATCTCGAGGAGACCAGCTGAAAAGAAGATAAGAACGCTACGTGGCCTGGTCGTCTTCCGCTGCCCCGCCCTGCGCTACCCGGTCCCACTGCTGATCGTGTTTCAAAATCTCCTGACCTATGTCGATCCCGACCACACCATATCCGACTTCCTCTATGCATTCCAGAGGCCCCCCTCCATAGCATGAATATACAGCGTTTACCCCATTTCTTTTCTTGAAGTCTGCTGCAAAGATTCAAGAAATCCGTTCTATTCAAGGGGTCACTATGGATAGGGTCTTAATGTATACGTTAAGGAAGCAGGTCGGGCCGTTGATCCTGCTGTTATGCTGCTGGGCCTCAATTTCGGCGGTTCAGGCGGCTCAACCCAGTGACGAATTTATCCGCGGTTATGCAACCGCAATCATTGCCGAACACTTCCCGTCAGGTGTTAAAACCATTCGGGTGTACGACGGGGTAATTTATATGGAAGGCGGCAGCTTAGGTGAAACGGAGAAATCGGAAATACAGAAGATCCTTCTAAGTGTTGAAGGCGTCACAAGAGTTGAATTTGTCGCTGATAGAACTGAAGCCGTTGTCCGACAATCAGAAGAACAACTGCCGCTGTTCTTACCCAGCCAGCCGCTCTTCCAGGCCCTGCTGGCGGACCCGCGTTGGCCGCATTTTTCGATCTCCTACCAACATTACCTGGGCAATGATCTGCTGAGAAACGTTGCCGCCGCCGGCTTTGGGGAGTCGATCGGCATCTACAGATTTCAAGGTCCCTGGGATTCGACCATGGAGCTTGGGGTCCACGCCGGTGTATTTTCCATTTTTGATATGAGCGCCCAGTCATTCGACCTGATCAATGCCGATTATCTGTTCGGAATTCCAATCACCCTGAAAAAAGGCGACTTCACCAATATGTTCCGAATCTTCCACCAAAGCTCCCACTTGGGGGATGAATTTCTTTTGCGCGGTGAGACGGATGAACGCATTAACTTAAGCTATGAAGGCGTCGACAACCTTCTTTCCTATCACCTGCCCGCCGGTTTTCGCATCTACGCCGGAGGGGGCTATCTCATACGTAAGTCCCCCTCGGATCTGGATCCATGGTCTACGCAAGCCGGACTGGAATTTCGCAGTCCCGCGACATGGCTTGAGGGCGCGTTGCGGCCCGTAGCGAGTGTAGATGTACAAAATCGTCAGGAGACTAACTGGATCACGGACATCTCAGTACGTACTGGAATTCAGCTTGAGAACCCCAATTTTCTGAGTCGAAAGGTTCTTCTGCTGCTCGAGTATTACAACGGTAAATCCCCTAATGGACAATTTTATGAACACAGCATTGAATTTCTCGGCATCGGCGTCCATCTGTTCTTTTAAGATAGCTTAACGTAAGATCAGCACCGGATTGGGGATCTCGTTCACCAGCGAGCACAAAGCCTCGTTTTGCAGCAACCGCGGACCACAGGGAATGACGACGGGACCGGCGCTTTGCATCCGCACCACCTCGGCGAGGCCCTCGAGACTCGGGTTGATGAGTAGTCGAATGTCCGCTATCAGCCCCAGATCCCTCAGCTTCTCCGCCAAGTCGCCTCTGAGCTTCGGGGCGGAGGATTCATCATCGGCCAATGCGATCACCAATAGGCTTGTCTGGTTGGTTTCCACGAGTCCGCCGGCCACAGCCAATGCTTTTTGGGAACCGGGAGAACCGTCGTATATAACCACGACAGGGGTGGCCAACTCTCTACCTTCCTGGAGCACCAGAGTGAGACCGGATCTCTCGAGTATCAGCATTCGCACCGTCGAGCCGATGCGACGCTTTTGCATCAAGGATCTGCCGATCTTGCCCAAAATGAGCAGTTCGGCTTCAGCCCCGGCCGCAAGCAGCTCTCCGGCAACCGAACCCCGGACAACCCTGAATTTCCAGGGGAGATGCTTGCTTTCCGCGGCTCGTTCCAGGGCTTGACGCATCCAGCCGGCCTGGGCGCGAAACTGGCGTTCGAGTTCCGGCCGGTCCAGTGAACGCCGACCGGATGAGAAGGTGCTGACTTCTTGGGTGAACGGCAGGTCGGCTACCCTCAGCAGGTTGATGTCCTCGACAAACAGCCCCATGATCTCCGAACTCAGTCGAGCCGCAAGGCTGGTCGCCGTCTCGATCACCTCCAGACTCCGGGGAGAGGCATCCAAGGCCACCACGATTCGCTGAACGGACAGTTTGCCTTCCATCCCGCTCATGTGGCCCTCCTTTCGCCCTCCGGCGATTGGCTGAATTTCTTTTGCTTTTCGGCGAATTCCTTCAGCCGCGCACAGACCTTTCCATTAATACTGTCCGGAGGGTAGTTTCCTTCCGCGTCCGGCTCTCCGGCCGGCACACCGGTCAGAATTTCAATCCCCTGATCAATGCTTTCAACGGCATAGATATGGAAACGTCCTTCCTTGGCGGCATCGATCACGTCCTGTCTCAACATCAGGTGTCTCACGTTGGAAGCGGGAATGAGCACCCCTTGATCGCCGTTCAGTCCTTTCTGTTTACAGGTGTCAAAGAACCCCTCGATCTTTTCATTGACCCCGCCTATGGGTTGGATCTGACCGTGCTGGTTTACCGAACCCGTTACAGCCAGTGACTGATCGATGGGCGCCTTGGCTATGGCGGAAAGCAGGGAATACAGCTCGGCGGAGGAGGCGCTGTCCCCTTCTACGCCGCTATAAGATTGCTCGAACACCAGGCTGGCGGAAAGGGACAAGGGTTGATCCGTGGCATAGCGTTCTCCCAGAAAGCCGGCCAAAATCAACACGCCCTTCGAGTGGATGGGCCCCCCCATTTCCACCTCCCGTTCGATGTCCACCACTTCACCTTTGCCCATTCTCACGCGCGCCGTAATCCGGCTGGGACGGCCGAAGGCGAACTCTCCAAGCTGGATGACGGAAAGGCCGTTGACCTGTCCCACCTTTCGGCCTTCAGTATCGATCAAGATAATCCCCCGTTGGATCTGTTCCTGCATGCGTTCCCGGATCCGGTCGGAACGATAAATCCAGGCATCGATTGCGCGTTGGACGTCCGAGGCCCCGACGATGCCGTTGCCGTTTTGGCCGGCCCAGTAATTGGACTCCCGCAGCAGATCCGTAATCGCCTGCATGTGGACGGACAACTTCTCTCCATCCCCCGCAATGCGCGCACCGCGCTCCACAATACGCGCCACGGCATCCCGATCGAAGTGGCGCAGGCCTTCCTTTCGAGCCACCGTGCCGATCAACCGGCCGTAGAGGCCAACGTTTTGTTCGGTGCGGTCCACCTCCATATCAAAATCCGCGGCCACCTTAAAGAGTTGACCAAATTCCGGGTCGTGGTAACGGAGCAAGTAGTAAATCATCGGTGAGCCCAGCAAAGTCACCTTTACGTCAAGGGGCACGGGCTCCGGTTCCAATGAAACCGTGCTGATAAACCCATACATTTGGCTCAAAGACTCGATCTTTATTTCCCTGGACTTCAGCAACCGTTTCAAGGCGTCCCAGGCAAAGGGCTGCAGCAAAAGCTTCAACGCATCCATGACCAGATAGCCGCCATTGGCCCGATGGAGCGCTCCTGAACGTATCATGTTGAAATCCGTCAGCAACATCCCCATGCTGGCGAGATGTTCGACCCGTCCCACCAGGTTTTGAAGATTCGGATTGTCCTCATAGACGACCGGCGCCCCTTTGGACTCGCTGTGGTCTACGAGCACGTTTACCCTGTACTGGCGAAGTTGTGGAGATTCCGAGGCCGGTCCTCCTGCGGCCTGAGGGCCGACTCCGGAGGGAAGAAGCCGCTGGCCCGGTTCCTGAGCGCCCTGGGACTGAAGCAGGGCCTGGGCGTTGTCAATGGTGTCTTTTTCCACCACGTTCAGGTAGGTTGCCACATCCGGCGCATCCTCGTATTTTTTGCGCAATTCGTTGATCAACGGGACCACGGTAAAGCTGGTGACTTCACGATTCAGGTCCTTCAACTTTTCCCGCATCTCGCGTTCCCACACGGGAATCTTCTGGAAGATCTTTTGGGATTCTTGCTGAAGCTCCTCAGCATCATGCTTTATACGCTCTTGTTCTTCTTCCGGAAGTTTCTTGAATTCGTCGGGAGGCACGACTTCACCGTCGCGAACCGGAGCAAAGGCAAGGCCGGCCGGGGTCCGGAGGACGCTGAGGCTTTTTTCATCCGCCTTCTTCTGCAGGTCCTCAAAAGCGTGCTGTTGCTGTTCTTGAATCTCCTGAGCGACGGTCCTTTGTCGATTCTGGTATTCTTCGTTCTCAAAAGCAGCCCGAAGGGCGTTACGCAATTCTTCGACCAGTTTTTCCATATCCTGAAAAAGCTCTTTGCCTCCGCCGGCCTTCAATCGCAAGATTTTGGGCCTGTGAGGCTCTTCGAAGTTGTTCACATAGCAAATGTCCGGGGGTACCTGTTCAGTCTCGGCCCGACTCTCAAGAAACTGTCGGACAAAGGTATGTTTTCCTGTTCCCGGATTTCCCAAGGCGAATACATTGAATCCCTCACTTTCGATCCCCACGCCGAAGCGCAAGGCCTCCAAGGCTCGAGGCTGACCGATGAATTCAGTGAGGTCTTCCAGGTCTTTTGTCGTCTCGAAAGGAAACACCTCGGGATTGCATCGACGATAAAGGCTTTCCGGTTTGAGCTCAGCGACGTCCTTGACTTGCATCTATTCTACCTCCTGGTTTGATCATGTCTTACATAGGGGTGGCGGCGGAAGGGACGCCGGATCCATATAAGATCGCCCTTCTCGTCCCCTTAGAATATCGTTTCGCGGTTGCGGTCGATCCGCGGAGAATCGATTTTTTTATGTTTGCGGAAGACAGCCGCGCTCGGTCTCCTGCGAAAAGAGTCTGACTCATTGGCATTACACTAATTTCGTACGAGTCAAAGGAATATGCCTTGAATCATGTATTGTTCTCTGAAATGGATGGTAGATTGTGCAAAAGTGCTGTCGAGACTTCTTTTGCCCTCCATGGCGCAAGCAAGGAAAGGCAGGATTCGTGAAGCGCCGGAGGAAGAGAAATAAAGCCATTTACTTTATAGTCCTTTTGCGCCCGAAATACGGGAAGATCGACGACTTCCATTTCTCCGACGAGTTCTACGGACGCCGATAAGCTGACGTGGATTTTGTAGTCCATGTCATTATAGAATAATTGTTTCGACAAGTAACCGTAATAACCAATGGGGAGGCGCCCAAGACGAAGATTCAGCCGGGTAGATCAATGGCGCTGTAAGGGTTACGAGAAAAGCGCCTTAGTTCCCATATAGGGGGTTAATGACAGGATCATTGAAGAGAACGCTGCCACAGGAATCGGCCGGGCGGACCCGGCGGAGGTCGGAGCGGTGCGGCGGTCTCGATCGTCGATGCCCTGCTCCAGACCTCCGGCTTGGAACCGGGTCGTGGAATCGCCGGTCGAAACGCCCGCGCCGGGGCTGTGACCAATTATCCCCGGATCGCGCCACAGCCAAAAATACAGTCCTTTGGATCGATCAATACAGAACTTGACCTATGTGTGGTTCAATAGGATCGATTTCTTTCCGATGCGGAACTGCGTAAGCCCCCGGCCCCGGGTTGTTTGAAATCGCCGGAGCGGAGGGAGCGGGCAGGCCCGTCCCATTGCAGTAAACCTCTTCAGATTCGCAGGATTGATCTCAAACCTCGTCCCGATCACGGCAAGTCCGTTCAAAAGTTAGAACAGACCCACAAACGAAAGTGGAAGAGTCATCAACAAAACGTGGATAGCATCTGAGTACGACCGCCCGGCCGCGGGCTTACCTCGTTTTTGCCTCTGTCTTTCTCACTTCCGAGTCTTCTTCCGCCGAGAAGGCATATCTTCTTCTTAACCATACGGCAATAACGTAGGCCCCTGTCAGCAGGACCACGGCCGCTAAAGCTACGCGAAAATCGAGGCTGACGGCGGACTGGCCCAAAAAGATGAAAGGCAGTCCCAGGGCGGTGTGTATGGGCCAGCAAATGAGAACATAGGGTTTGAAAGGCAAACCGGCCAGGGCCAGCAGGTAATTTTTTGGGGTGTAGGGAATCACGGGAATCGCCGCAAAGATGCTTCCGTATAGAATGAGCTGTTGGCCGGGGATTCGAGGCGTGTCATAACCCCATCGGGCAAGCATTTTACTCAGGCGTTGACGGACAACCGAATTGGCCAGGTAGTAGGACAGGACCAAGTGAAGCGGGTAAAAAAGCGTTGAGACCAATATCCCTCCCAAAAGACCGAATTTAATCCCTGAAACCACCAGGAAAACGCTGATGGGAAACCCTAGAATCGGCAAGACGGCCATCAGGATGAGAAACGGCGCCAGGGGCGTGTTATCGTTGATCAGGCGGCCTGCAGCGGCGGCCCAATCGTATTGGTCCGCAAGGTAAACGAGAAGCAGGACAGCGGCGGCCAAAGCGAGGCCGGCAGCCAAAAAACAAAAAGCTCTAAGCACTTGGGACCTCTTGATCTTCCTTTGGTGCGAGACCCTTGTCATATGTTCGGCGCTGAAATAGTTGCTTCGTCGGTCTCACGGGCTTCTCCGGGATCTATTCCACGCCGATATCCTCATCGTCGGAAGCAAAAGCCTCCACCACGGCGGAGGTCATGCCTACGGCCAGCTCCCATTCGACTTTGAGCCTTTCCACGATGGAGGTTAAAGCCTGATGGTCCGTAGCCTCACGCCGCCTGCTTCGGGCGTGTTCCGCTTCAAGCGACTGATACAGATCCTCGAGTTTCTTTGAGCACACCTCTCTGGAAAACTCATTCGCGGTCTTGCGAGCAGCCAGGCCGTACCGCTTCATCAGGTCTTTGTCTCTTATCGTTTCGGCTATGGCCGCTGAAAAATCGTCGACCGGAGCTTCGGCGTCCAGTAACCGTCCGTTGTACCGATCCCGGACTACTTCCCTCACCCCGGAGGCGTCTAGGGCGATAACCGGCTTTCCCGAGGCCATGGCCTCGGTCAGAACCATGCCTTGAGTTTCAGTGCGTGAAGCGAAAAGGAAGAGATCCATGGCCGCGTATAGGTCGGCCAGTTCGGACCCGGCTTTTTGACCGGCCATGATCAGCCTTTTCCGAATGCTTCGCCTGGCGAAAGCTCTCTTGATTTCATCTTCGCTGGGACCTGAGCCCACTGCGAGAAACCAAGCGTGTTCATCCTTTTTCACATAGTCGGCCGCGGCCGCGGCCAAATACTCGAGGTTCTTTTCCGGAGCCAGGCGGCCCAAGTGCCCCAATACAATATTTCCTTCCGACAGGCCCAGTTTGCGGCGGGCCCGCTCTCTCTGTCCGGCTGAGAAGAAGTTCGTATCCACGCCGGTCGGAATCTCCACTATGGGACGGGTCACTCCTCTTTTGACCAGAAGATCGAGAATACTTTTGCTGGGGGCAATGACCCTGGTGCACAAGTTGGCGTATTCCGTGGAGAGACGAACGACAAAACGACGCATGCCTTTGGACTCCAAGGGCACATAGTGGGTGTAATTTTCGTACAAGGTGTGATGCGTGAAGACCAGAGGAAGCCTTCTCCGCCGAGCCGTGCGCAGGGCGGTATCGCCCAACAGATAGGGGTGATGGCTGTGGATGATTTGCGGCCGGAATTTGTCGAGCTTACCTTCTATAACAAAAGGTACGGGCAACCGAAGGGAAAAATCACTCCCGTTAAAATTCTGAATAGCCGGCAGGCGCAGCACGTCGGTTTCGCCATCCGGTTTTTCTCCTTCCCTTTCGTACACGGGCGCCACGATCAAAACGCCGTGGCCGTGGTAACGTAAATCCTCGGCAAAGGCGGCCACGGAATTGGCGACCCCCCCTACGTGAGGAAGGTACGTGTTGGTGAACATGCAGATTCTCATTGGGCAATCCTCCGCAGGGTTATCCTGTCGCCATGCTCCGGCAGGAGCCTATGTTCATAACCCCGTACCAAGGCTTCCATTGTGGGAGGTCTTTCTCGCCACTTTGCTTCGATGCGCACTTCCAGTTCTTGCCCTTCAGGTGTCAGGAAAACGGCAATCGGCCCGTATGGAGTGGGTGTCGGCCCGAAAGAGAGCGGTACGCCCGGTTCGATCCACTGGGGGAATATACCCGAGCCGATGATCAAAAGGCCGCCTTCCTCCCGAACAAACATATTCCGGATCATCCATACCCATTCGGCGGCTGCCCAGCCATGCTGTCCGTCTCCCATGCAGCCTCCGCCGGAAAAGGGGTGGATCGCTTCGGGCCATTGGCCGGTCGGCGAAGCCAAGCCGGCCGAGGCCTCTATCAGGGTCCGGTAGCGATCATCGCCGAAACGGAGCAGAGTCTGGGCCAGGCCCAACGTGAGATAGATATTGATCCCCGAGTGAATCATGTCCTGGAAGAAGCCGCGTCGATGAAAACAGTGTTCCATGAGAAAGGCGAGCGTCCGGGCTACCCTTTGGTCATTGGGCGCAGTCAGTTTCAACGGCCAGTCCGCCACCATCGAACCTACGGCTCCCGAATCCATCCGACGGTAAGGCGCCGCCGGGATTGCACCTTTGGATTTATTCTCGGGAATGGCTTCAATGCTGCTGAAAATGGCCTTTAGAAAATCGTCTGCTTCAGTCGTGAACCTGTGGCGCTCTTTTTCGAGACCCGCCAGTCCGGCCAAACGACCGGCCGCGCGTAAACCGGCCGTTCCCCAAAAATCGTCCCAATAATAATAATCGTTGGGTCCCAGGTGTTCTGCGCTGAATCCGGCCGGAAGTAACCCTCCGAGGCGTTCCCGACCCGGGCGCCTCATCCGCTTACCGATAATCCAGTTTGCTCCCTTTATGACCGATTTTAACCATTCTTCCGGAAGATCCTGTCCCGTCAAGCTCTGAAAGCGGTCCATGATCCAGAGAACCTGCCCATTGGAATCCCATTCGCCCTCCTGGGAGAGAAAAAAGCCGTTTCTCTTTTGGCGGCCCGGGAACTTGTCCAAAATGTGTTTCGATCTTTCCAAAAGGCCCAAGGTCATCAGGGCGCTTAGCATCAGGCATGCGTCGCGGAACCAGAAACGCCGGTATCCGAAAGGGCCGGGAAAGATGTCGTGTGGAGAGAGCAGTACCAACGTTCGGACCGCGCAATCGAACAGGTATTGTATCCTTTTGTCCGGAATGTCCAGCCTGGCCGAGTCTCTCAAAGCCATCGGCCAAGAGACGGCCTCCGAATCGAAGTGGGGGAATGCCCGTTTCAATTCCTTGGCCAGGGGAATCCGTATTTCCGCCCGGCTCTCCCGCCCGGGCTCCAGAGCGAAAAGGGCCGCACTGGTGGCCAGCCCCACATGACAAGTAATTTTGTTCTCGTGATCAGTTTCTTCCAGTCTGTTAAATACGTCGCCTTCTTCATAGTTGGAAAAAGCCAGGCGGTCGGGGGGCCGGTCGAAGTAAACCGGTGTGCGGGCATCGACCCAGAAACAGGGCCCGGCGGGATCGTACGCTATCTTCTCTATAAACTGGATTCCTTCCGGGTTGTACGGTCTCAACGATACGCAGAGCCAGCCCTTTCGATCCGCCAGGCCTTTAATATGCACGCAGGCTTCGGGCCCTCCATTTTCCACGCTGAGGTACGCCGAGGTTTCCAAATTAAGGCCTGGCCGTTCCGATCTGGTTAACACGGAAAGGTTGTTTTCGAATTCATATCTTTGCAGAACCGTTTTCTCTTTAGAGGGTAATAGGACATCTTCCCCGCAGGAGGGTATGATCCAAAAATCGATGGACCAGCCGTTGTAAAGCGGCGTAAAGAGCCCGCGTGGGTCGACCAGCGGGTAAAGCGGCAAATTGGGCTGCCCCACCGCGCTCCAGTTGCGTTGGGTCAGGTTTACATGCGTAGCCGAAAACGCTCGAGGAATGAACGAAAGATCGGACGGATTGAACTGCCGCTCGACCCAATTCGGCCAAACCCAGTCCAGATTATACTGGATGGCCCGCGTGTTGATCAGCCCTCGGGCCTGAAAGACGATTCCGGCCCGCAGCAATTCTATGGGCTCCTGAACCTCGGACGGCTGAGAAAACCGGCGAACCCGCGCCAAAACGGTCGCCGGGTCAATGACCCCATAGGCGCGGGCGGCACGCTTGATCAAAAACCTCCACGGTAAGAATCGCAAAAGCATAACTCATTCTCCAGACTCGACGTGTGCTTCAAGAACCGTTCGGCGGGGGTTCTTTAGGATGACCGGCGATATCTTCAGAACCGGTGGGCCCGAAACCGAATCCGCTCAAAGCCGATCAAGCCTAATACCCGGTTGTACGCCCGACAATCCGGCGGGAGTCAGGACGACGGTGGGAGGCGATACGCGTTCTTAGTATCGACAAGATCAGTAGTATTACTAAAGGGGCAGTTAAGAACATTCCACCGGCATCGTTCCGAGCGGAGGGTAGCTCTTATGCCCTGAAGATGAGGATTGGTACCGCACCCGGTTCTTTGGACACCAGTTTGCCATCGGGCGGCCTTGTTGGTCAAGCATCCGCTTCCGTCACGCACAGGCGTAGGCGGCATGCTCGACCGGCCCTTCAGTAAGGCACAACTATGGCGCTGCGAACTGTTTGTCCTTAAGTTCCCTCGGTGCTATGCTATTTTTGATTCTGTGGTGCTTGTTCAATCGAAATGAAGACATCGGTATTGAATACGGGTGTGAGGATGGTTCACGGATGAAACGGGTTGGTCGGAAGTTGGTCGTTTCGGCGGTCCTTCTATTGGGAACTGCAGGATTAATTTGGGCGATCCTGGGTCAAACACGGGACGGGGCAGTCCCGAGCCAAGAGAACAAGGCTTCTCGACCGGCGCCGGTCGAGGTGGCTGAGATTCGGCAAGGACCCATTGTGTTGCGGCGCACGTTCAGTGGCGCTCTCGAAGCGTTGGCCGAGTTCGTGGCCGCTCCCAAAGTCAGCGGGCGGGTCAAGCGAATGGTCGTGAACATCGCCGACAGGGTGGCGCGGGGCCAGGTAGTTGCGGAGTTGGACAACGCCGAATACGTGCAGGCCGTGGCCCAGGCCCAGGCCGATCTGGTGGTGGCCAGGGCCAATCTGGCCAAGGCAAAGAGCGCCTTGGACACCTCAGTCCGGGAATTCAAGCGCACCAAATCCCTTCGCGAACGCGGAATCGCCTCGGATTCCGAGTTCGACGCGGTCGAGGCGGAACATCTGGCCAAGCAGGTACAACTCGAAGTCGCCGAGGCCGAGGTGACCAAAGCCGAATCATCGTTGGAAACAGCCAACATCCGGCTCGGGTACACCAAAGTCACCGCCGACTGGTCCGGTGGGGACGAGCATCGTGTCGTAGCCGAGCGCTATCTCGACGAAGGCCAGACCATTGCGGCCAACGAACCGCTGCTATTGATCGTGGATCTAAGTCCGATCATCGGCGTATTTTTTGTCGCCGAAAGAGATTACGCTCATCTGAAGCCCGGACAGATCGTTTCATTGACGACGGATGCTTATCCCTCTGAATTGTTTCAAGGCCGGATCGAACGAATCGCCCCTGTTTTCCGCGAGTCTACACGGCAGGCGCGGGTGGAGATGATCATCGAGAACCCGCAACATCGGCTTAAACCCGGCATGTTCATCAGAGCTACAGTGGAAATGGACAAGGTTTCCGAAACCACCATCGTCCCCGAAGGGGCACTGACCGCCCGCAATAATCAGAGCGGAGTTTTTGTTGTCAGCAAGGATGGGAACTCGGTTACCTGGCGTGCGGTACAAGTGGGCATCCGGGAAGGCGAGTGGGTACAGGTGGAAGGCGATGGGCTGCAAGGGCGGGTTGTAACCCTGGGGCAACAGCTCATCGACGACGGGTCGAAGATTACGATTCCCGCCGCGCGCGGGGGAGCCGTTTCCGAGGGAACAAAGGCGGACACCAGATGAATCTACCGGGTTTCAGTGTTCGTCGTCCTATCTTTACCACCATGGTGACCCTGATTGTGGTGATCCTTGGGGCCGTGTCTTTGAGCCGACTGCAGATCGATATGCTGCCCAATATCGAGCTGCCGACGCTGACGATCCGCACAGAGTACGAAGGCGCCAGTCCCGAGGTGATGGAGCGGCTGGTAACGCAGATCATTGAAGAGATCGTTGCCACGGCGCCCGGCGTCGAGGAAATTTCATCCACCTCTTCCGAGGGCAACAGCAGTGTTCGGGTGAGCTTCGCCTGGGGCACCGAAATCGACACCGCTGCCATCGACGTACAAGGCAAGCTCGAGGACGAAATCAACGAGTTGCCCGAAGATATCGTCAGACCCCGCGTACGGAAATTTGATATCGCCAGTTTTCCAGTGGTTATTCTCGGGATTTCCAGCAGCCTTGATCCTGTGGAACTCACCGAATTGATCGAAGTTCAGATCCGCTACCGGTTCGCCCGTATTCCGGGCGTAGCTCAGGTCGACGTTTGGGGGGGCTTTAATCGCGAAGTCCGCATTGAACTGGACCCCGACCGGGTCAAGGCGTTGGGTTTGCCCATGGACCGGGTGATCAAAGCGGTCAGCGACGCCAACCTCGACCTGCCGGCGGGCAAGATCGAGCAGGGACGTCACGAGGTCACTCTGCGTGCGCCGGCGGAATTCACCAATCTCGATCAGATTCGTAACACGGTCATTGTCGGACGCGAGGGCGCTGCGGTAACGCTCGGTCAAATCGCCGAGGTCAATGACACTTATGAAAAATTAACCCGTATCGTGCGAGTCAATGATGAACGCGGACTACGGGTGGGCATTCGCAAACAGGCCGATGCCAATACCGTTGACGTATCCAAACGCATCCTCGATGAAATCGCCGAGGTCAATAAAGACTTCCCCCAGATCAAGGTCGTACCGGTCATCAACCAGGGAAACTTCATCGAGCGGTCCATCACCAATGTCGCCCGATCGGTGCTTTACGGCGGCGGGCTCGCCATCCTGGTTCTGTTGTTTTTCCTCCGCAACATCCGAAGCACGTTGGTGATTTCTCTCTCGATCCCCATCTCGATCGTGGCAACGTTTGCGATGATGTACTTCGGCGGATTCACGCTCAACCTGATGACGTTGGGCGGACTGGCGTTGGGTGTGGGCATGATGGTCGACAGTTCCATTGTGGTGCTCGAAAACATCTTCCGCCGTCAGAACGAGAATAACGAGCCGTCAGCGGTCGCATCCGTGGAAGGTGCGCGGGAGGTGGGACCGGCCATTGTGGCCAGCACCATTACCACCTTGGTGATTTTCGTACCGCAGGTTTTCGTACGCGGCGTCTCGGGCCTTCTCTTTCAGGAGCTGGCCTATGTCATCATTTTTTCGCTGATTTGCTCCCTGGCGGTGGCCATGAGTCTGGTGCCCATGTTGGCATCCAAGCTCGTCAGGTCGTCTCCGCAGGACCACAAGGAACGAAAATTATGGATCGTCCGATTAGACGATATCGCGGTCCGTTTCTTTAAAGGTCTCGACAATGCCTACCTCAATTTGATTCGTCGGGTGCTGGTTCATCGCCTGATCACCATTCTCGCGGCGGCTTCCCTTCTCGGCGGAAGTCTGCTTCTTTTGCCCTTCATCGGCACGGAATTTATTCCGCCCAGCGATGAGGGAGAGGTCCATGTCACCGGTAAGATGGAAATCGGAACCCGACTGGACCTGGTCGACGCGCAGACGCGGAAAATGGAGCAGATCGTCTACCCCGCCGTGCCCGAGGCCGTGGCATCGGTGGCCAGCGTGGGGGCAGTCGGCTGGCGGGCGGACGCGGGCGCAGAGGGTGAAATCCGCCTGTCGTTGCTGTCGGCCGCGCAACGCAAACGCTCCAACGTGGAGATCGCCGAGGATCTTCGTCGCAAATTGAGAGACAACATTGCCGGTATGGAAATCCGTACACGCGCGCCCCAAGGCCAGTTCCTGCTGGAACGGATCCTGGGCGGTGACGAAGGACTGACGGTCGAGATCCGCGGGTTCGAACTCGCCATTCTCGACGCCCTGGCCCAACGCGTTGACGAGTCGATTGCCGAGGTACCGGGCATTACAGATGTCCAGACCAGTCTCGAGGCCGGAGTACCCCAGGAGGAAATCCGCGTGGACCGAGACAAGGTGGCGGATCTCGACCTGAGCGTTCGCGACGTGACGCAGCTTCTGGAAACAGCGGTGGCCGGCTCCAAAGCCGGCGAGTATCGAACCGGAGGAAACTCGTATCGCATTCTCGTGCGGCTCAAGGATGCGGAGAAACGGTCCCTGGATGAGATTCTCGACCTCACTCTGACCACGGCATCCGGCGAGCAGGTAACGCTGCGCAACGTGGTCACCAACGAAGCGAGTCGCGGCCCGGTCCTCATTGACCGAAAAGACCAGCAGAGAACCGTCTCGGTCCAGGCCAACGTGTCGGGAAGGGACTTGGGCTCCGTGGCCCGGGACGTTAATGTCTTGCTGGATCGCATTCCACGTCCCGTCGGTTATGACCTGACGGTCGCCGGGACGTTCGAGGAGCAGCAAAAGGCGTTCGGCGAGCTGGTGATCTCCCTCATACTGGCTCTCCTGCTCGTATACATGGTGCTGGCTTGCCAGTACGAGTCGTTACGGGATCCCTTGGTGGTCATGTTTTCAGTACCGCTCGCTGCAGTGGGGGTATTGGTTACGCTTTTCGTCACCAGGACTACCCTTAACGTTCAGTCCTACATCGGCTGTATCATGCTGGGGGGGATCGTGGTCAACAATGCGATTCTTCTGGTGGACCAGGCCGGTAGATTAGCCGGTAGCGGTATGTCCACGTACGATGCTTTGGCCGAGGCGGGCCGGCGCCGATTGCGGCCGATTCTGATGACTAGCCTGACGACGATCCTGGGCCTCATGCCTCTGGCTCTGGGCATCGGAGAGGGCGCCGACGCCCAGGCGCCTCTGGCGCGCGCGGTTGTCGGGGGACTCACCGGATCCACGCTGATCACGTTGGTGTTGATTCCGGTGGTCTATTCCTTGTTTCATCCCGAAAAGAAAGCAAGTCCGGATTGAAAACCGGCCCTGTCGCCCTCGTCATCCCAATATTCATCCGGATGGCCGGATTCGAGGTACTCGACACACAATTCGAGTGGAAGGGCGGTCTCGCTGCACCCTGTTTCTTCATGAATGAAACCTGAATAGGAGCATCTCGATGTTATGAACGACTCGTATCGCGGGAAGTAAGAACCCGGATTCGATGATGTCCTCATCGATGGCTCGGCCGGGTCGGACTTGACCTGATCAGCGTCGCATTCAGCACGGACCGCGCAAGCGATGTGTTTCATGTGTTCAATATCTTTGGAACAAACAGCTTGATTGTGTGGACGATCAGACTGCTCTTGTTAATCCTGGATTTCTTCTTTTTGTTTTTCAATTTCACCTTATCTATTCGCCATTACAATCATGTCGGCTTTGCGATTAAGGAACGGGTTGGAATGATCTTGGAATCACTGATAGACACCTATGGTTACCTGGCCATCCTGGTGGGAACCTTTCTCGAGGGTGAGACCATTCTCGTGATCGGCGGATTTGCCGCACACCGGGGATATCTGCACCTTCCCCTCGTCGTCTTGGCCGCCTTTACCGGAACCCTTATGGGGGACCAGTTCTTCTTTTTTCTGGGACGTTGGCGCAGCAAGAAGATACTGGCAAAATGGCCTTCCTTGAAGTGTCGCGTGGAAAAAGCCGAGAAACTTGTCAGCCGATATAGGTACCCCTTCATTCTTGTGTTCCGCTTTCTGTACGGAGTTCGCACTGCCGCCCCTTTTGTAATGGGCATGAGCAATGTTCCTGCTCCTCTCTTTGTCTTGTTAAACGCCATCGGAGCGTCCATGTGGGCCATCGCCGTGGGCGTCGCCGGTTACCTGTTTGGAGATGCACTGGAGTTGTTGCTCGGAGATGTGAGACACTATGAGGTAAGAGTTTTTGGAGCTATTGCCGCTCTGGGAGCCGTGATCTGGGCAGTGCATTTCATTTCGGGCCGAAGAAAACGCCGTAGGGTTGAAATAAGGACCGGCCGGAAGCAAGGGGCGCTTGATGACACTCCGTTGGAAGAGCCTTGCCTCCGCGGTAATGGGCAAGGTCAAAGGGAATGAACAAAACGGCGGAATCTAAGATAGGTTCGCGCTGAAAGGACCTACCTTCCGATGAATAGAAAGGTTCTTCGTATAGTGGGACCGATGTTCGGCCTTCTGCTCTTCACGTCGGCTCTAGTGGTCCTCTATCATCAGCTCAGAACATACCACCTTCACGATATTCTGAGCCATTTGTACGGCCTGCCCGTTCGAGGCGTTCTTTTTTCATTTTTGCTGACGGCTCTCAGCTACTTTATTATGACAGGGTATGACACCCTGGCGTTGCGCTATATCCGCCACCCGCTCTCGTACCGAAAAACAGCTCTGGCCTCCTTCATCGGATACGCTTTCAGCAACAACATCGGGTTCTCAATGATTGCCGGGGCCTCGGTGCGTTACCGTTTATACTCCACATGGGGTCTGACGGCTTTCGAAATTACTCAGGTTGTCGGCTTTTGCACCTTGACGTTGTGGCTCGGGTTCCTGGCTGTTGAAGGTTTGGCCTTTCTGTTCGAGCCTCTGGCGCTTCCCACGGCTCTTCATTTCCCATTTAAGTCCGTTCATATTCTCGGGATGCTGTTTCTTGTTATCGTGGTTTCGGTCTTATTGTGGAGCCTCTTGGTGAAGAGGCCTTTCAAGGTGAAAGGTTGGCAATTCTCTTTACCTTCTCCCGGTCTTCTACTATCCCAGATCATGGTGGCTTCCTTGGACTGGCTTCTGGCGGGCGCTGTACTCTACACCCTCCTTCCGTCGGTTCCGGGGCTTTCCTACAAGGAGTTTATCGGGCTCTATCTATTGGCTCAATTGATTGGACTCATAAGCCAGGTCCCCGGAGGCATCGGCGTCTTCGAGACGGCTCTCGTCATGCTCATCTCGTCGCATCTTCCCGCATCCCAGTCCGTCGGATCCCTTCTGGCGTACAGGGGCATTTACTATGTCCTCCCATTCCTATCGGCGATTGTATTATTGGGAGTTCAAGAAGCGTTTCGGGAAAAAGACTCCCTGCAAAGGGTCGCCCATCTTTTTAGTCGATGGGGATCCGTCATCGTGCCCCAGGGTCTGGCTCTCAGCACCTTTGTGGGGGGGGCGATTTTGCTTTTCTCCGGAGCGACGCCAGCCGTTGGCAGTCGGCTTGCGTGGCTCAAGCACGTCATCCCCTTGCCGGTGCTGGAGATTAGCCACTTCCTGGGAAGCCTTGTCGGCGGCGGGCTGCTTCTTCTGGCCAGGGGCCTTCAGCGCCGGATCGATGCCGCCTATGTGCTGACGGTCTTCCTTCTGGCCGGAGGAATCACATTCTCCTTGCTCAAAGGATGGGATTATGAGGAAGCGATCATTCTGACCGTTATGATGGGCGCTCTTCTTCCCTGTCGCCGGCATTTCTATCGGTCCGCGTCGCTTTTCAGAGTGAGCTTCAGCCCGGGGTGGATCGCCGGTATCGCAGCCGTACTCTTGTGTTCCTTGTGGTTGGGTCTTTTCTCATACAAGCATGTCGAGTTCAGAAGCGATCTCTGGTGGTATTTTGCCTTTGCCGGAAATGCGTCACGGTTTGCCCGAGCCGGCGTAGGGGTCGTAGCGCTCCTATCCTTCTATATTGCGGCCAAGATGCTCAGCCCGGCCCCCCCAAGATTTTCCGGTACAAGGAAAGAGGAATTGGCAAGGGCGAGCGTCATCGTTCAACGTTCTACCAGGACGTATGCCAATCTCGCTCTTCTCGGGGACAAGTCGTTCCTCTTCAGCCAGAGCGGCGATGCCTTTATCATGTATGGTGTCGAAGCACGGAGTTGGGTCAGTATGGGAGATCCTGTGGGTCGGGATGAAGAGGGAGCGGAACTGGCTTGGCAGTTCTGCAAAATGGCGGATCGCTTCGCCGGATGGCCCATTTTTTACGAAGTCAGCGCAGAAAAGCTCTATGTGTATCTGGATCTTGGACTCACCCTCCTCAAACTGGGAGAAGAGGCTCGAGTTTCATTGGAGAAGTTCGCTTTGGAAGGCAGGGACCGCAAGGATCTGCGATATACCACTCACAAGTTGGAAAAAGAAGGCTGCGTTTTTCAGGTTGTCTCCAAAGACGAAGTGTCCGCTCTGTTGCCGGATTTGGGGCGCGTTTCCGAAGCCTGGTTGGGAGAGAAAAAAACCGGAGAGAAGGGATTTTCGCTCGGTTTTTTCAACGAAGAGTACCTGAAACAACTCCCCGCCGCCATCATTCGCAAGGACGGGAAGGTCCTGGCTTTCGCTAACATATGGCCCGGGGCGGAGAAACACGAGTTATCCATCGATCTTATGCGGTACATGCCGGATGCCCCCCACGGGGTGATGGAGTATCTCTTTATTCAACTCATGCTGTGGGGTAAGATCGAGGGATATCAATGGTTCAATCTAGGCATGGCGCCCTTGTCGGGTCTGGGAGAACACGCGCTGGCGCCCCTCTGGAACCGTGTGGGTGCATACATCTTCCGACACGGGGAACACTTCTATAATTTTCAGGGACTCAGGCAGTACAAGGAGAAGTTCGATCCTGTTTGGACGCCTAAATACCTGGCCTGTCCGGGAGGAATTGTGGTTCCTAGATTACTGGTCAACATTGCGACCCTCGTTTCGGGGGGCTTAAAAGGAGTAATCGCAAGATGAAGATCGTTCCGCTTTTTCTCTTATCTTTTATAGTTCTTGCGGGCAGCGCGGCGGCCGTAGGGGAAGAGTCACTTAATTTCGGGCCGTTCGGGAGAGTCAGTGTTGTTCGACAATCCCCTCATCCATCCCAGGTGGTCCTTTTTGTGTCCGGCGATGGGGGGTGGAATCTCGGAGTCGTTGATATGGCCCGCGAGCTTTCCCGTTTGGGCGCATTGGTGGCGGGGATCGATATTGTCCACTACCTGAATGAAATGGAAAAGGAGCACGGAACCTGTGCGTACCCTGCCGCCGACTTCGAGGCCTTGAGTCAGTTCGTCCAAAAAACCCTCGATTTCCCGCACTACACGCCCCCGATACTGGTAGGCTACTCCTCCGGCGCCACTTTGGTTTATGCTGTTCTGCTCCAGGCTCCTCCCAACACGTTTCAGGGAGCGATCAGCATGGGCTTCTGCCCGGACCTTCCAATTCAGAGACCGCTTTGCAGGGGCGCCGGCCTGGAATGGATCCGTTTGCCCAAAGGCAAAGGGTATAGCTTTCTTCCAGCGAAGAACCTTAACGCTCCATGGGTGGCGTTTCAAGGAACCATCGACCAGGTTTGCGAAGCTGAAAAGACCTCAGCCTATATCAACAAAGTGAGAGGAGGAGAAATCGTTCTGTTGCCGAAGGTCGGTCACGGTTTCTCAGTGCCTAAGAATTGGATGCCACAGTTCAAAGAGACCTTTGTACGCATGACCAAAAACTCGAGGCCCGCTGAAGCCGGCGTGTCCGATAGTCTGAAGGATCTCCCACTAGTGGAAGTCGCAGCCCGGCCGGAAGGATCTCAGACTTTCGGCGTCATGATTTCAGGCGACGGGGGGTGGGCCGGTATCGACCGGGATGTTGCCAATGATCTCTCATCTCGCGGGGTTCCAGTGGTAGGCCTGAACGCTCTTCAGTATTTCTGGAAACGCAAAACGCCGGAGGAAGCTGCAAAGGACCTGGAACGGACGATCAGACATTATTTGGCACAGTGGAACAAGAAAGAGGTCATCCTATTGGGCTATTCCTTGGGAGCGAACGTCCTGCCTTTCATGACGAATAGACTTCCAGAGGATATTCTGAAGAAGGTGCGTCTAATCGGTCTTCTAGGACCGAGCGAACGAGTGGCGTTTGAATTCCACATCCTGGAGTGGATCCGTTCGCGAGCCGATGCGAACGAAAGTCCGGTGCTTCCGGAGTTGGAGAAGTTGCGCGGCATGAAGATTTTGTGCTTTTACGGGAAGGGTGAAAGCGATTCTCTTTGCAGCAAAGCGGATGAGGACCTCGTAAAACGTGTGGTTTTGCCGGGAGGCCATCATTTTGGAGGGCGATACGACGCCATCGCCAAAACCATCATCCAAGAAGTACGGGATTCATCACCCGGATTTTCCCAAAATGAATGAGCATGCTCTTTACCACGGGAGACAAAAATGACCATTTCCCATTACTATCTCTTACCTCCCCTGCCTGAAGGGCTGGAAGGATTGGCCGAGGTTGCACTGGACCTTCGTTGGTCCTGGAGCCATTCGACGGACCCGCTATGGGAACGCATCGACCCCGAGCTTTGGGATCTTACCCGGAACCCTTGGCTTATTCTTCAATCGGTTTCTTCCGCTCGACTCCACGCCCTGGCGCAGGATCCGGATTTCCGCCTGGAGCTGGAGAAACACATCGAGAAACACCGAGCGGGGTTGGGGCAGCAGAGCTGGTATGCCAGGACCCACGAGGCTTCAAGATTGACCGTGGCATACTTCAGCATGGAGTTTGGCTTGAGCGAAGCCCTGCCCATTTATTCCGGAGGGCTCGGGATTCTGGCGGGCGACCACCTGAAAGCGTCAAGCGATCTCGGAGTGCCTGTTGTGGCAGTAGGACTCCTTTATCAGCAGGGCTACTTTCGACAGGTCATAACTTCCGATGGAGCCCAGACCGAGTTCAATCCCTACAATGACCCGGGTATGCTTCCGATTCTGCCCGCGCGCGATTCGAAAGGAGAATGGCTGCGAATGGCGTTGCGCTTTCCTGGCCGGCAGGTGCGATTTCGAGTGTGGCAAGCCAAAGTGGGACGTACGATCCTCTATCTTCTCGACAGCAATGACCCGGCCAACAGTCCGGCGGACCAGTGCATAACGTCCGAATTATATGGCGGCGGGCCGGAAGTGCGGCTCCAGCAGGAGATGGTCCTCGGTATAGGCGGGTGGCGGCTTCTGCGAAGTTTGGGCATCGAAGCGGAAGTATGCCATCTCAATGAGGGTCATGCTGCGCTCACCGTGTTGGAAAGAGCCCGCTCGTTCATGGAGGACTCGAATCAACCCTTCGATGTGGCGCTGGCAGCCACGAGGGTCGGCAATATATTCACTTCCCATACCCCGGTGGATGCCGGCTTTGATCGCTTTTCTCCGAGCATGATGGGCAATTACCTGGGAGTCTATGCGGACCAACTCGGCATCGACCTGGACCGCCTCCTCGCCCTCGGTCGGATGGACCCGAAAAATGGAGAGGAACCGTTCAACATGGCGTATCTGGCCATTCGGGGATCGGGTAGGGTGAACGGAGTAAGTCGACTGCACGGAAAAGTAAGCCGCCGTATTTTTCAGACGCTCTTTCCTAGTTGGCCGCGACCGGAAGTCCCGGTGACCCACATAACAAACGGTGTGCACACGCCTTCATGGGATTCGGCGGCAGCGGATGACTTGTGGGAGCAGGCTTGCGGCAAAGGGCGCTGGATGGGAACCATGGCCGGCCTTGAAGCCGACCTGAAGGCGGTGCCGGATGAAACCCTCTGGTCCTTCCGCAGTGAAGGATGCCGGCGCCTCATTCAGTATGTGCGCAAACGACTGGCCCGCCAGCTCGAGGCGATGGGCGCTTCCGGAAAAGAGAAGGATGAGGCCATGGAACGTCTCGATCCCAACGCGTTCACCATGGGCTTTGCCCGGCGTTTCGCACCTTACAAGAGACCGAATCTGCTGCTGCGCGACCCGAATCGTCTGGCGCGCATGCTTCAAAACACCGAGCAACCCGTGCAACTCATCGTTGCCGGTAAGGCGCATCCGAGAGACGCGATGGGTAAGGCCTTGATCAAGGAGTGGTCCTTCTTCATCCGTCGGCCGGACGTGGTTTCGCGCGTCGTCTTTCTTGCGGATTACGACATGTCTCTCGCGGAGCGTCTTGTGCAGGGTGTCGATCTCTGGATCAATACGCCGCGTCGACCTTGGGAGGCCTGCGGCACAAGCGGCATGAAGGTTCTGGTCAACGGCGGCCTCAACCTCTCGGAACTGGATGGCTGGTGGGCGGAGGCCTACGCGCCGGAAACGGGCTGGGCCATTGGAGACGGCCGGGAACATGACGATGATTCTTCATGGGACGCCCGGGAGGCGGATCAACTCTACCGACTCTTGGAGGAGGAAGTGATCCCCGCCTTTTATAAGCGGGGCTCCGACGGTATACCGAAAGAGTGGGTGGCGCGGATGCGAGTGAGCATGGCCGAGCTCACGCCTCGTTTCAGCGCCAACCGGATGGTGCGCGAATACGTGGAAAGATTGTATCTGCCGGCGGCTTCGGCCTACCGTGACCGCGTCGCCGACGGCGCCCGCAAGGCGGTGCTGCTCGGAAATTGGCGCGATTCGCTGGAAACCCACTGGCAACAGCTTCGCTTTGGTAATCTCGAGGTTCACGAACAAGAGGGGCAATACACCTTCAAGGTGCCGGTCTACCTTGGAGAGCTGGATCCCGGAGCTGTTCAAGTTCAGATCTACGCGGATTCCCATGACGAAGAGGAACCCATGGTCCACACCATGAAACCCGGAGAAGAGATTACCGGTTCTGCAGGAGGGTACATGTACACCGGCGAGATTCCGTCACGCCGGCCGGCCGGCGACTATACGCCACGAATCATCCCGGCTTTTGAAGGTGCTCTTGTTCCGATTGAAACAAATCGGATTTGTTGGTACCGATGAATGGTTCGATCTTCCCCATTCGATGTTTCGTAAATATAAGTTCGCGTCGCCGGTTTGAATCATCATTTTGAGTTCGCTGCCTGCCTCTTGATTGTCTAAGGAGTTCTTTCAGTCGGAGCTTCGTTTGGATGTATCCAGGATGTTCCGGACAATTCGTGAAAGCGTAGTAAAATCGATGGGTTTTAAGATGAACGCGTCCACCCCCAGTGATTTCGCGCCCTTTTCGTCTATTACGTCGCTGTAGCCGGTGCACAAGGCGAAAGGTATGTCTTTTCTGATCCTGCGAGTTTCTACGGCCAATTTTGCCCCTGTCATGCCCGGCATGGTCTGATCTGAAATGATCAGATCAAAACGTTGCGGGCTGCCCCGAAACAGGTTCAGGGCCTCCAGGCTGCTGGTGGTTGCCTGGACCTCGTAGCCGACCTCTTCCAGATAAAGCTTCATAAGATGCGCCAACGAAGGCTCATCGTCGACGACCAACAGGCGTCCGGCGCCATGGACGATCTCGTCGCTATCGCAATCCTGCTCGACGGCCTTTTCTTCGAATCGAGGAAAATAGACGCTGAAGCAGGAGCCCATTCCGACTCTGCTTTCCACTTTCAGGGCCCCTCCGTGGTTGGCCACGATTCCTTTTACGACCGACAGCCCAAGCCCGGTACCTTCGCCCAGTCCTTTCGTGGAATAGTAAGGTTCGAAAATACGGTCGAGGGTTTCCGGGTCCATCCCGCACCCGGTGTCCTTAATGGACAGTTTGAGAAAGGGACCCGGGCGCAGTCCTTTGACTTCATCCGCTTCCTTCGGGTCGATTTGTTCGGATCTGACCGATACCGATATCATGCCTCCACGCTCCCGCATGGCATGGTAAGCGTTGGTGCAGATGTTCATCACCACCTGGTGGATCTGAACGGGATCGCCCAATATGGAGCCCGTCTGCTCTTCAATATCCTCTTCTATCCTAATAGTGCTGGGAAGCGCGGATCTCAGTAGTTTAAGCACCTCGCTTACAACCTCGGCAAGCACCATGGGCCTGCGCTCTTCATGGGCGGCCCGGCTGAACAGCAGAATCCGCTTAACCAGCTCCTTGGCGCGGTTGGCGGCCTTGATGACTTCCTCCAAATTCTCCCGGGCCTCGCCGTGACCGGGTGTCTGGTCCAGGGTCAGCTCGGCATAGCCCAATATCGCGCCCAGGATGTTGTTGAAGTCGTGAGCGATGCCTCCGGCCAGGGTGCCGATCGCTTCCATCTTTTCCGATTGGCGAAGTCGCGATTCCAACCGCCCTCGTTCTTCTTCCGCCCTTTTCTGACCCGTGATATCGTGCATGAAGCCGACCAACTTCTCGGGCCCCTCCGGTCCGGACACCACCGAGACCACATTCCGTATCCATAGCTGACGGGCATCCTTGGACATCATGCGATATTCAACGGTGTGATCCCTCCCCGACCTGGTCTCCGCCAGGCAGAAGTTTACGGCTCGGCGGCGGTCGTCCTCGTGAAGGGTTCGGATCCAATCATCCAATCCCTTCCAGTACTCCGGAGGATAACCAAAGAGAGTCTCCGCTTGGGGGCCCATGTAGCTGAATCTTTTCGTAGCCAGATCCAGTTCCCAAGGCGCCGTATTAGTCGACTCAAGCAAACGACGATATTTTCGTTCGTTGTCGCGTACTTCCTCCATCGCGTTCAACTCCCTGATCCTGCCCATTCCGATGCCGGCGAGCAGCTCGGCGAGTTTGGCCAGAAAGGAAAGCGCGTGTCGGAATTTCTCTTCCGAAAGTACCGGAATTTCTCTGTAGGCGTCGAGGTACTGCTCTACATCGAAGCCATATTTTCCGGCCTGCTCTTTGAAGAATCGCTCCTTGTCTTCGTCCGGCGGTTTCATGAACAGCTGACCGGCAAACACGTTGGCTACATGTTGCCCCTCGATGATTACCGGCGAGGAAGCATCGACGAGACCGCGGGGACACTCGTAAATGACGAAGGGTTCCCCGTCGGCGATACCTTTCCTTATCCTGATGTCGCTTTCAATGCACTCTCGTTCGATTTCCGGATGTTGGCGATGAAATTCGGTGCAGATTCTCTGCCAGCCCGAACCGGTGAGAACCTCGCCTTCTATAGTGATGATGGAAGAAGGGATCGCAGTGGCGCGATAGAGCTCATCGGTCAACTCCTGGAGTTTTGGCACGTCCACCAGATCTCTGAATCTATATTTCATGCTGCGGATTTCGAAAAATGAGTTAACGAGACATGCTTCCCAACCGATACGTATAGCGTGAGGCGTTTGAGCCGCTTCGACCAGCCCATCAGGGTCATCCTTCTGAGTCCGCTATAGAGGTGGCGCGTGGCGTCGAGTGGATCGGCCATTCCGGAGAGGCGTTCCGAAGCCGGCCGGCGATAGGCGCAGTTGAAGACCCTTTGTCCGGTTGATTGGTCGAGTACAGGGAACATACTATGCCTCATTTAAGGCTACAAGCCCTTTTCAAATTGATTTTGTCGGAAACCGTCTCTTTGCAGGGTATCGGCGCCTTTTCCGTTGCTTCTTGCGAGATTCGCTTTTGATGGACACATGTGAAGGTTATGCAAAATTGGTTTAAAGGTTTATTTCAAACGACTTGGGAAAAGACGAGCGGCCTCGCAGAGGGACGCGAGCAGATACTCAATGCTGTGTACCTGACGGGGGCTATCCTGGGTCCGGTCGCGCTCCTGGTATCGTTAACTTTTGTCTATCAGGAGGATCGGTGGCGGCTGGGCGTGGTGGATTCCCTGGCCGTACTCTGGTTCATCGTGGGTGTGGCGTGCCGGCGCAGACTCGCCTTCCGCCTTCGGGCCCAGATTGCCGTCGGACTGCTGTATCTGGTCGGCGCAATCGTTCTATGGACCGTGGGGCCGGCCTCGGGTTGGCTGGTGTGGTTCTTCACATTTGCCGTCCTGACGGGGGTGTTTTTCGGGCTTAGGGCCGGGACTCTCGCCCTGGTTCTCAATGTCGTCACCTTGTTGGGAGCTTGGTGGTTGTTCAGCCAGGGCCAATTCTCCTGGATCGCCCGCTACGCCGTCACCGACCAGCAATGGCTGGTGCTGTCGATCAGTTTCCTGATGCTCAACTTCCTGACGGCTACTTCACTCGCGGTGGTCTTCCGTAACCTGGCTGGAGCCCTCGAAAAGGAATCCGTGGCCCTGCGCGGGCTGGAGGAGGCCAATCGCCGGCTGCTCGAGGAGAGGCAGGAACGTCTGGCGGCCGAGAATGCGTTGCGCCGCAGCGAAGAACGGTATCGCCTGATATCGGAAAATACGGCTGACGTCATATGGCTTTATGATCTTACCTTGGAGAAGTTCAGTTATATAAGTCCATCCATTCAGCGGCTGCGAGGCTACTCTCCTGAAGAAGTCATGAACAAACCCGTGAAACATGTGTTAACGAAAGAGTCTTTTCGTCTGCTGTCCAAAAACCTGATGCCAAGAATAGCCACGCTCTCGGAGGGCGACGGGTCGGCCCGCATATATACGATCCAGGTCGATCAGCCCCGTAAAGACGGATCTATCGTGCCGACGGAGATCGTAACGACTCTGCTCACCGACCCCCATGGAAAAGCAACTCAGGTTTTGGGGGTAACCCGGGACATCACTGAGCGTAAGCGTGCGGAAGAAGAGATCAAACGCCGCGAGGAGGAACTGCGCCTTATAACGGACAACCTGCCGGCATACATCGCTTATGTGGGAATGGACGATCTCCGCTACCACTTTGTCAACAGACAGTTCGAGGAGGGGTTCAAGGTTCCGCGTGAGCGGATTGTCGGAATGCACATCAAGGACCTGATCGGGGAGACCAACTATCAGTTTGCTCTGCCCCACATCGAGAAAGTGAGGGCGGGCGAACCCGCCTCGTACGAAAACGCGTTTCGTCTCGCGGAAGGAAGGCGATGGGCCAAGGTCAATTACGTTCCCGACTTCGGCGAGGGAGGCAAGGTCCGGGGAATCGTGGTGCTCACCTTCGACATTACGGAACGCAAGCTGGCTGCGGAAGCACTCGAGACGAGCGAGGCGCGGCTCAAGAGGGCTCAGAGCGTAGCCCATGTGGGCAACTTTGAGGTGGACCTTTCCAACAACGTCGTCTGGGGATCCGAGGAGGCTTTCAGGGTTTATGGCCTCGAACCCACGTCTTCGTTGGAACTTCCCTTGGCAGAGGCGCAGAAGGCCGTTACGGCTGAAGACCGACCCCGTCTGGACCGAGCCCTGAAAGAATTCAAAGACGGGGGAAAAACCTATGACCAGGAATTCAGGATCCGGCGCTTATCCGACGGAGAAATCCGTTTCATACACTCCAAAGCCGAACTGATTTCCGACGATGCCGGGAACCCTGTGAGGATCGAGGGGACCGTTCAGGATATTACCGAACTCAGGCGGGCGGACGAAGAATTGAGGAATAGGGAGGCCACCCTTCGCACCATCTACCAGGCTTCTCCCATTGGAATCGGAATGGTGAGCGTTCCCGACCGGGTCCTGGGATGGACCAACGAGAAAATGAGCGAGATGACGGGTTATTCGGCAGAGGAGTTAATGGGTATGCCGTCCAGGCGCCTCTATACCGGCCGGGAGGAGTATGACCGGGTGGGGTGCATAATGCAAACCTCAGTACGCGCCACAGGTCTTGGCTCCGTGGAATCGCAGTTTCTGCGCAAGGATGGGACGGTGTTGGACGTCCTGCTGAGTTCCGCCCCTCTGGACCCCTCGGACTTGTCGGCCGGTATGGTCTTTACCGCCCTGGATATCACTCAAAGCAAGAAGGTCGCCGAGGAAAGATCCAACCTGGAAACCCAACTTCGCCAGGCGCAAAAGATGGAAGCCATCGGCACCCTCGCCGGGGGCATTGCCCATGACTTCAACAACATCCTGGCCGCCGTTATGGGGTATGGAGAGCTGGCCCTGGAATTGGCCGGTCAGGCGAAAAGCAACAGCGAAGAAATCAAGCAGATCATCAAGGCCTCGGAACGGGCGAAAAATTTGGTGCGCCAGATACTCACGTTCAGCCGGAAAGGCGAAGCCCAGTTCAAACCATTGAGTCTCAACGAGAAGGTGGTCGAGACGGTCAGGATGCTCGATCGGACCATTCCAAAGAACATCGGTATTGAGACGTCCTTGACGGAGAACCTGAAAAAGGTCAATGCGGACGCCGGCCAGATAGAACAGGTGCTGGTCAACCTGGCGAGCAACGCAAGGGACGCCATGCCCGATGGGGGCAGGCTGGTCATAAGAACCGGCAACGCCGACCTGGACCGGGATTATTGCCGACAGCATGTGGAAGTGCGTTCCGGGTCCTACGTGCTCCTGCAGGTTCAGGACACCGGAATAGGAATGGACTCAAAAACGCTCGATCAGATCTTCAATCCGTTTTTCACCACCAAGGAGGTGGGCAAGGGTACCGGGCTGGGGCTGGCTACGGTTCACGGAATAGTGAAGACCCACGGCGGTCACATTTCCTGTTACAGCGAACCATCGAGGGGGACGCTGTTCAGAATATACCTGCCGGCTTACGAAACAGAAGTTCCTGCGGATACGCCGGCGGATGAGACGGCCGCGGAGCCGGCCGGAGGCAGCGAGCGGATTCTGATCGTGGATGATGAGCCGGCGTTGAGAGACCTGGGCGTCGAGATGCTGCAGAGGATGGGCTATGACGTCATCACTGCCCGGAACGGCGAGGAAGCGCTGGATATTTTTAGCAGAAAGAAGGGTACGCTGGACCTGGTGATATTGGATTTGGGCATGCCGGGCATGGGAGGCTTCAAATGCCTGAAGAAGATCCGGGCCATCGACCCCAAGGCCCGGGTGATCGTTGCCAGCGGTTACTCGGCCGACCGTCAGATTAAAGATGTGCTTGCGGCCGGTGCGGCGGGCTTCATATCCAAACCTTTTCTTAATAAGGATCTTCTGGGGAAGGTTAGAGAGGTCCTGGAAAAGAAGCAATACCCATCCGACATGGCTACATAGAATAGTGGTCCCAGCCGGATCTTCCCTCAATATCTCTAATCTTATGTAGTCCTCTGATGAACTTGTTGGAACGAAAGCCCACGAGGCCGTTCATACCGACGTGTCGATCGTCGATTGAGGCGGTTGCGCCGTCCACCACCGCTTCGTCTCGAGACTCCCCGTTGGTTCACGCCATCCCGCGGGGGTAACTGTTTTCAGGAAATGGTTGGGAAGGCTTTGGGAAATCTCCTTTGCAGAAGAATTCCCAAGCGCATTCCGCGGACCCACACGTGTGCCTACGGTTTGGGCCGCTTCCAGAACGGACCGGTTTTTCCGATCTCGATCATGGTCCCGATCATGTCCCGGGCATACTCGGACATGTGAGACACGTAATCCGGATCCAGACGCCGTCTGAAATACGGCCCGGAGAACAATTTGACCATGTCCGGCAAGGGAGTGACGCCTTCCTCGGTGTTGGGGGCAAAAGAAGCCCAGTTCCGGATATGCTCTTCCGACCGGAAGAGATTCATGGTGCTTCAGGAGTGTGCGATGTCTTCCACCCATTTCCAGAAAGGCACGGATACGTAGGCCATGTATGTTAGGGCCTCGGCGTTGAGTACCTTCCCATCCTTCATTTCCACCCGGAGCGGCCCACCGCAATCCAGGCAGGGAAAATCGATCCGGACTGTTTTGCCGGGGAAGAGCCGGCTGACCGCCAGCGACTCGAACCCTCACTGCCCGAACCAGTTTTGTCGGCCGTCGACACTGATGCGATACTGGGTGGGGAGGTTGTTGAAGGGGGCGAACGAAACGATAAGATCTGTTCCCGGATGCAGCCAGCCGGCGATGCGGGAGGAAAACAGCTCGTGGAGTCGTTTCCTCCCTTCTTCCACCGACAATCCGAGTTCGTGCGCCAGCTCCGTATAGAACGGGGCTTGGCCGGTTTCCACCATACGTTTCATGACGACATGGAAGGTCTTGTCCAACATGCTCGGATCACTCATATCGCGCTTCTCCTTTCTGATTGGCGTTGAGTATTCAGTATGGTAGCTTTCCCCTTCTCAGGCAACTAGATAAATGTACCGGCTCCTCAATCCGGTTATAAAAAAGAAATCCGGGGGGCTCGGATGGCCGGTTCAACCCGATTCAACTTGAATGTCAGGCAATTGCTTGATATGAAAAGGAAAAACAAAACTGCTGGATCGAAGCAAAAGGGAATGCAACGGATGAGGAGTCTGTTATGGCCGGACGAATCGTAAAAAGCGCCTGCAGGGGCTGCCACGGCGGATGCGGAGTTCTGGTGACCGTCGAAGACAACACGGTACGATCTATTAATGGGGATCCCGATAGTCCCGTAAATCGGGGGTGGCTGTGCATCAAGGGAAAGCGGTACCATACCATCACCCATCACCCCCAGAGGCTCACCCACCCGTTACGGAAAAAAAATGGATCGTGGGAACGGATATCCTGGGACGACGCCTATGACGAAATCACCGAGCGTTTCCTTGGGATCAGGGATCGGTTTGGAGCCGAATCACTGGTTGTGGGTTACGGCACGGGCCGTGACAACGAAGCCTTCATCTACCGTTTCGCCAACACCTTCGGAACCCCCAACGTGCTCACCGCCGGCCACATGTGCTACGGACCCCGTATCGCCGTTGGCATCGCCCGTTGCGGCAATCTGCCCGTGGTGGACTACGAGGGCGGACCGGCCTGCGTCATCGTCTGGGGGGCCAATCCGCTGGTCTCCAACCCGGACGAGTATAAAGGCCTGTACCTGGCTCAGGCCATGAAGCAGGGGGCCAAAATCATTTGCGTGGATCCCCGTCGATCCATGGTTGCGGGCCAGGCCGACATCTGGCTTCGTTTGCGGCCCGGCACGGACGGAGCACTGGCCTGGGGCATGATCGACGTGATCATCGGGAAAAAGCTCTACGACGAGGAGTTCGTGGATGCCTATACCCACGGTTGGGACGCCTTTTGCCGACGGGCTGAAGAGTACCCGCTGTCCTGGGCTTCCGAAAAGACGGGTCTGGCCCCGTCGGAAATCGAGGCGGCCGCCGAGCTCTTCGCCAATACCAAACCTGCGGGCATCCACTGGGGAGTGGCTCTCGAGCAATCCAAAAACTGCGTGAACACGATCAGCCTGCTTACGTGTCTCATGGCCATGACGGGCAACTTGGACCGGCCGGGAGGCAACGTCTTTTACCCCAATCCTCCGGTGTTCAACGCTTCAAGGCTGGGTTTGCATCGTAGACTGAGTGAAGAAGCCCGCGCAAAAAGACTGGGCGGAGACCGATTCAGGCTGGCGGACTTCATCGCGGTTCTCAATCCCAAAGCCGTGTGGGACGCGATCCTCGAGGAGAAACCCTACCCGGTCAAAGGGCTGTTTCTCATCAGCACCAATCCGGTTGTTTCCCGGGCCAACGCTCGCGAAGTCAAAGCCGCGCTCGTTAAGTCGGATTTCACCGTAGTCGCGGACTTCTTCATGACCCCTACGGCGCGGGAAGCCGACATCGTGCTCCCCTCGTCCACGTGGCTCGAACATGACTATGTAGGAGATTTGTGGAAACGCCACGGCTGGGTGGTGGCTAGGCAAAAAGCGGTCCAGGTGGGCGAAGCCCGCTCCGATTACGAGATCCTGAACGACCTGGGCAAACGATGCACCGATCCGGCTCTCTGGTGGCCTACGGTAAAAGACGCCCTCAACGAGATCCTGTCCCCCTCGGGTCACACCTGGGAAGAGTTCTGCGCACGGGGGTATTTGCAGGGTGAACGACGGTTCCGCAAATACCGCGAAGGCGGTTTTCGCACCCCGTCCCGCAAATTTGAATTCTCCTCCGGCATTCTCGAAAGGCTGGGTTACGATCCCCTGCCCGGTTACTTCGATCCTTCGGAATCTCCCTGGAGCAGCCCGGAATTGGCGAAACGCTACCCCTACCAGCTGATCACCGGAGCGCGCATCCCATTCTTCTTTCACACCGAGAACCGCGTTCCCGGGCCCCTCAGGTCCAAACGGCCCGATCCCCTCGTCGAGATCCATCCGGATACAGCGGCCGACAAAGGCATCGGTGAGGGAGATTGGGTGAGCATCGAGTCTCCCCGGGGAAAGGTCATCCAAAAAGCGGTGCTCACGGATCGGGTGCCCAGGGAAGTCATTGCCGCGGATCACGGCTGGTGGTTTCCGGAGGCCGAAGATGACCTGGGATGGGACCGTTCCAATATCGATATCCTGACGGAAAACGCATTTGAAAGTTGCGATCCCGCCATGGGTTCGACGAGTCTTCGAGTCTTGCTGTGCGACATCCGCAAAGCAGGACTATAAAGGGTAAGAGGTATGATCCTATCACGCAGTTGTCACAAAAAGCGGACCAAAGGCGCTCCGCACTGCCGGCCATGCCTATGAAGCGGAACAGACTTCGAGGGACCAGGTTTGCCAGACGAATCTACACTCCGCGTATCGTGGGGCTGGGATTAGGCTTCCTCTGCGTGGCGACGGTTTTCTATCAAAAGGCCATGCCCGTTCCGTTCTGGGCGGGACTCGTCGCGAACGGCTTTTTGTGGCCGCACATAGCGTACATATGGGCGAAACACAGCCGCAATCCGTACAAAGCCGAAATACGAAATCTGATGATCGATTCGTTTCTGGGGGGACTATGGGTCCCGTTGATGTCGTTCAATGTATTGCCCAGCGTCCTCATTCTGATCATGATGAGCATGGACAACATCAGTGTGGGTGGGATCCGCCTGTTTATCAAAGGGATGTTCGCTCACATAACAGCGGGGGTGTTGGCCGTTCTGATTTTTGGATTCGATCTGAAGCCCGAGTCGACCATGTTGAATGTACTGAGCTGCCTGCCCATGTTGACGGTTTTCCCCCTGCACATCGGCATGATCAGCCATCGGCTTTCACTCGAGCTGAGCCGGCAAAAAAGACAGCTCGAGTCATTGAGCCAGACGGACGGCATGTCGGATCTGTACAACCGCAGGTATTGGGAAGAACTTGTCGGTATCGAATTTCACCGATGCAAACGTAGCAAAGGCTCGAGTTCTCTGATCCTGATCGATATCGATCACTTCAAGGATATCAATGATCGATACGGGCACGCGACGGGAGATGAAGTCATTCGAGACATAGCTAAGCTGTTACGAGCAGGTCTGCGCCAAACGGATATTGTGGGTCGTTTTGGGGGGGACGAGTTCGGCATCGTCCTACCGGACACGGATGCCGGGGGAGCTTGCACTGTGGCGGAAAAGCTTAGAAAGAAAATCCAGGCATCCATTCTGCAGAACAAACGTGATGGCCAGTGTACGGCCAGTTTCGGGATCGCTGAAGTGGAAGGCAATATAAAGAAACACGGCGATTGGATCGAGCGTGCGGATCGGGCCCTGTACCGGGCGAAGCAGGAAGGTCGAAATCGCTCGATCCTGTTTGGCGACAAAGGAGGAAGCCGCCTGCCGTCGGACATCGTGGACGAATAGGATCGGCTTCCCCGGGCCGATGCGGACCCCATCTTTCAAATTTGGACGTCCCGCCCTTCCCAGTAGATTTTCCGGATTTCCCGTTTCAGGATTTTGCCCGTGGGGCTGGTGGGAAGGGAATCCCGGAAGTCCACTGACTTGGGGCACTTGTATCCGGCCAGATGCGCTTTGGCATAGGCTATGACCTCCGCCTCCGTAACGTCCGCCCCCGGTTTGGGAACCACCACCGCTTTGACGGCCTCCCCCCACTTCTCGTCCGGAACTCCGATAACAGCCGCCTGAAGGATCTTCGGATGTTTCGACAGGACGTCGTCGATCTCCGTGGGATAGATGTTCTCACCACCGGAAATGATCATGTCGTGCTTCCGATCCACAATGTAGTAATATCCCTCCTCGTCCACTGTGGCCATGTCCCCGACCGAAAGATATTCGCCTCGAAACGCCGCGGCGTCGGCTTCGGGCTGTTTGTAATAACCCTCGAACATGCCGGGACTTACGGCGAACAGTTCCCCCACTTCGCCCACAGCGCATTCATTACCCGCCGCATCGAGGATCTTGATCCGGGTGAACGGACGGGCCGCGCCGCAGCTACGGACCTTCCGGTACTGGTCCCTGGGACCCAGAAGGGTCACCGCTCCCGACTCGGTGGCCCCGTACCCCTCATAGAGTTGCGCGTGTGCGAAGAACTCGAGGATCTGCTCCTTGGTCGTGGTCATGAGCGGGGCGGACGAACAAAGCAGGGTCTTGAGGGAACGGGTATCGAAGTTTTCCTTGTCCGGCGCCTGCAGAATCAAGCTGTACATGGTGGGCACCATCGAACTGAACGTGACCTTTTCCCGCTGCACGGTGTCGAGGATCTCGCGGGGATTGAACCCACCCGAAGGATAGATCACCGTGGTGGCTCCCCAATACACGCTGATGGTTCCGAACCAGATCGAGTTCGAGTGAAAGATGGGCATGATCAGGAGTATGATGTCATCTTCGCCCAGATAGAACGTATTGGCCGCCAGGAGGATGTTCGACCGGTGAGAGCGCATGGCGCCCTTGGGGCGCCCCGTGGTTCCGGACGTATAACCGATGTACCAGGTCGTGGTTTCGTCCACCGGGATCTCGGGATCCGACGGACTCGAGGTCGCGAGCAGGGCTTCGTAATCCACATCGCCCGGGTCCCCGGCGCCGCCGAAAACCACCACGTCCCCCTGCCATATCCTCTCGAACCCGGCCCGCCTGTTCCGGATCTTGTCCCGAAACGCCGCTTCGTAGATCAGGGCCCTCGAGTCGGATTGGTCGATCACATACCCGATCTCCGATTCCGACAGACGGAAGTTCACGGGTACGGCCGTCATCCCGGCCTTGGCCAAGGCAAAGAGGATTTCGAAATACTCGATGCAGTTGTACGCCAGCACGGCGATATGGTCCCCGGGGCTGTAGCCTTTCCCCAGAAGCCCGTTGGCCAGACGGTTCACGCGCTCTTCAAAGGCCGCGTACGTGATGCGCCGATCCCTGAAGATAAAGGCCGTCTTACCAGGAAGCCTCCGGGCCGTGGCCCTCAACGCATCGCCCGCAACGAGTCTCGGCATGGTGATGTTCTCCTCTTGGCATTTATCCACGGGGGGAAAACTTTTGAAAAAGTTTTCCCCCCGTCTCCCCCCTTTCAAAACCGTTCATCAAGGCGCCACCCTTCGACCGGTTCGACAGGCTCACGGCTTTCAGCAAGCTCAGGGCAGGCTCCCGCGGGAGGCGCACCAAGTCGATTGCAGCTCGTGGGAGAGCCCTAACCCACCCCTATTTGAGCAGCTCCCTGGCGATCAGGAGGCGTCGGATTTCCGAGGTGCCGGCTCCGATTTCGGCCAGCTTGGCGTCCCTTAAATAACGGTTGACCGGGAATTCGAGCATGTAACCGTAACCGCCGTGGATCTGAACGGCTTCGTTACAGATCTTGGTGGTGGTTTCCGCCGCGAACAAAATGGCCGCGGCGGATTCCTTGCGAAGCCTTTGGCCCGAAGCACTGCGCTCGGCCGTGTCGTACACCAGCAAGCGGGCTGCTTCCAGATTGGTGTACATATCCGCTAGTTTCGCTTGTATCAACTGGAAGTGCGAGATGGGACTTCCGAATTGCTCGCGCTCCTTCGAATATTTCAAAGACGCCCGGAAAGCGGAATCGGATACGCCGAGGCACATGCCCGCCATGACCACCCGCTCGATGTCCAGTCCGGACATCATCACCTCGACGCCGCGATTCAATTCACCGAGCAAGTTCGACGCCGGGACCCGGCAGTTATCGAAAACCACCTCCCCGGTGGGAGATCCCTTGCAGCCCATCTTTTCCAGATTGCGGGATATGGAAAATCCTTCGAAGCCGCGCTCCACGACAAAAGCGGTGATGCCATGAGCCCCTTTGGCTTTGTCGGTCTTGGCGTAAACGATCATAGTGTCCGCAATGGGGGCGTTGGTGATGAACATCTTGGTGCCGTTGAGCCGGTAGGCGTCTCCGTCTCTTACGGCGGATAATTGGATACTTACAGCGTCCGATCCCGCCTGCGGTTCCGTGATGGCCAAAGCTCCGACGTGCCGGCCGGAACAGAGGGAGGGGAGGTAGTTCATCCTCTGGGTTTCGTTGCCGTGAGTAAAGAGATTATGAACGCACAGGTTGGAATGGGCCCCATAACTCAGCGACACGGCCGCGCTGCCCTTGGCCAGTTCCTCGGTCACCAGCACGTGAGTTAGGGGAGTGCCGTCAATGCCCCCGTATTTTTCAGAAACGGTGATTCCCAGGACTCCCAGGTCCCCCAATTTCGGGAACATGTCTTCAGGCCAATAGTCGTCCCGGTCCATCTTCTCGGCGATGGGAAACACTTCATTCCGGGTGAATCTCGCAACCGTATCCCGAATCAAGATCTGATCTTCTGATAGGCGCATGAACTCCTCCTAACAGGCCGTCGAAAAACGCGATCTGCGGCGTTGCGCTTCATCCCTCGTCACTGCGACGTACTCTATGTACGCCTCATTCCTCGGGATTTGCGTGCCTTGCATCTCATCGTTTTTCAACGGCCTGTAACAACCCGGCTTTTTCAACGGGCTGCTAAGGGTAAAAGTAACCGAACCTGCAGGATGGAACCGGACTGCTCGATAGCGGTCTTCCCTCGCTCGATGCCGAGCGGGTACCGCAATCGAGCCGCCGATCGTCGAAGCACCGCCGGTGTTGCGCGTGTCGAATTCCAACGCATTCATGAAACGTCCGTTAAAGGCGAAGTGTAACCTTTAAGGGGTTGGGTGTGCAAGAGACTAAAGCGAAAATCGTTCCTGTTCGCCTCCGGATCTTCGGCCTTTGACCTGGGTTCCTGCACGATTCCGGGAAACCGGACTTTGGAGATCCGAAGGCGATATTTATATCGAGCATGACATATATCTATCTTGACATAAGAAACCGTCTTGGTCTATTTTTCACATGGTTCTGTAACATGTCGACATCGAATGACCTTTTCTTTTCGTTCCGATCCCGAGGACTTGGCCCCATGAGATGGAAAGCGATCTGTATCCTGCTCGCCGTGGCAACGGCCTACTTTTTCTGCATGGCTTCACCACTCCGGGCCCAAGACCGGGCGTTGCAGCAGTTGGTGGAACTGCTCGAGCAAAAAGGCGCCCTCACGCCGGCGGAAGCCGAGACCATGCGTCGGATCATCGCGAGGGATCAACGGCTCCTCCTGGAAAAAGAGCAGGCTCTGGAACAGCGTGAACAGGAGCTGTTACGCAGAGAACAGGCGCTCGCGGAGAAAGAACCGGAACAAGCGAAGCCGCTCCCGTCCGAGGAATCCAAGCCCTCGCCGGGCGAAAAAGAGGAGACGGGGCTCGCACTTGAAGCCGTGTACGAGGAGGGTTTTTGGCTGAGGACAACCGAGCCGGACGTGTTCTCGCTGCGGGTCGGAGGGTTGCTGCAGACGGACTATCGTTACTATGACTACGACAGTGAAGATCCGGACCAGAACAAATTCGATATCCGGCGCGCGCGCCTGCTTCTTGAAGGCTGGTTGACCAGTCACTTTGATTACAAATTCGAGTATGAATTCCAGGGTGCGGGCAGTCGTCGTCTGCTGGACGCCTACGGGGACGTTCACCTGCTCCCCTACCTTTCCGTTCGCCTGGGCCAGTTCAAGGAACCGTTCAGCCTCGAGCAGGTCACCAAGGACAAGAACATTGTCTTTGCCGAGCGGTCCATGGGGTATTACCTCACTCCGGGTAGGGACCTGGGTGTCATGGTTCACGCTTCCGTGTGGGACGACCGGGTCAACTACGGCCTGGGTCTGTTCAATGGCGACGGTGAGGACGACGCTACCGGGGGAGACGTGGACGAGCCCGAATTCACCGGGCGGCTGGTGTTCGCCCCCTTCAGAGAGTGGGGCCTCCCCTGGCTGGAGGACTTTCAAATCGGCGGATCTCTGGGATACGCCCGCATCGATCGGAACAATGTGAATATTAACGTCAAAACAACGGGTCTCACCACCTTTTTTGACGTTGCCACCTCAGCCAAGTTCAACGTCATCCGCGAAGCGGACAAACGGTACCGGTACGGGGCGGAATTGGGTTGGGCCTATGGTCCGTTTGCCCTGGCGAGCGAGTATATCAAGGTCCAATACCGGGACATCACCACCAGTGCGGACCAGTTCGACGTGGACCTCGAGGATACCTACGTATCGCTCCTGTGGATGGTCACAGGAGAACGTCCGACCTACAAAAACGGAATATTTAAGGCGATTCGGTCCGAAAAGCGGAAGCGTACACTCTGGCGGTCAACTGGTACCTCGATCCCAACCTACGGCTGATTCTGGACGCCACGCGAACCGAATTCGATCGACCCCTGAAAATAGACCGGGATTCCCTCACCGGCGAGTCCATATACAGCGATCGGTAGGATGTGCTCACGGCCCGTTTCCAATTCGAGTTCTGACACATCTCGGAAGCATGAAGCATTTCACACGGCGGTTCCGGCCGTCGAGGCAAGGCCCTCGGGGTTCATGGAGGGATCGAGACGCGGCTTTTCGGCATCCGCCTTTCGGGGCGTGATGCATGGTTTGAGTGCTAGGTATTTGGAGGGGACCCATGAACCGTTTTTCCATTACACGGATGGCGAAAAAGGAGAAAGAAATGAGGAAGGGAATGGTAGGCTTCGTCCTACTGGTCATGGTCGTTTTTGCGGCCTCGCCGGCAATGGCTGCGTACGACCACCAAGGTGAGATGGATTCCGATAACTTCACGGCGCTGTATCCGGACAAGGTGGCCACCAAGTTGGATCACTGCGCGCTGTGTCACACGGGGGGAGAATACATTGACGACAGAGACCGAACCGTGACCGCCGGCAGCTGCCAGTATTGCCACGCCACCTACGGGTACGACGGCAGCGGCGACATCTTCGGAACACTGAACAGTTACGGAAAAGATTATCTGGCGAACGGACGGAACCAGGCTGCCGTGCAGGCCATCGAGGGGACGGATTCGGATGGAGACACGTACTCGAACAAGGCCGAGATCGACGCCGTTCGTTATCCGGGAGACGCAAGCGACGATCCGAGCAAAATCCCGGCGCCCTTTCGGGTGTATACCAAAGCTCAGCTGGAGGCCATGCCTCAGCACACTCAGTTCCTGTTGCTGAACACTTCCCGGTCGGGGGACTTTTACGCCGAGTACTCCGGGGTGGTGATGGAGCAGCTTTTAAATGACGCGAGCGCCCTGAACTCAGCCACGGGAATCCGGGTGTATGCACCCGACGGTTTCTCGAACGACCACCCCATTAACCCGGTGGACAGCCCCTCATTGTACCACGTCAATGGAGTGTATCCCGAGGCCGTATATCACTACCAAGCTCAGGCGGACCAGGCGCTGAACCCCGAGATCGGCTGGTGCGATTACAGCGCGCCTTCGTGCCAGGGACGAAATGACCAGGATCTCATAGTGAATCCCGATGGACTCAAACTGATCCTGGCGGTCAAGCGGGACGGGGCTTACATGGATCCGGGCGTGCTGAACGAGGATAACAGTCTGGATGGAGAAGGCCCTTTCCGGGTGGCGCCTCCCCAGAAAGTCACCAGTCCACCGGACCAGTCTTCGAGAGCGGAAGACCAGAACGTGATCTGGCCCTATACGGAGGATTGGGATCACAACGCCGGTTTCTCATCGCGATCCGCAACCATCATCCGGGTGGAACCGTTGCCCGAGGGCACGACGGACGTCAACATACTCGAGGCGGGATGGCAGTACGTGGATGAAGGCAAAATCCTGGTCTATGGGGCCCTCGCCGGAGGAGACGCTTGTCCCGTGGCCACCGCGGACTCCACCACCGCCGGTATCGTCGCCCCGAGCGTGGAATACATGGGAGCGCGCTATCAGGCCACGTTTACGTTCTATCCCAACCCGGAAGATCCGGCCGGTTTGTACTGGACCTTGGGGTCGGTCACCCCGGCGGCGGCCGGCGCGCGGAACACGACTTTCGTAGCCGTGGACGAAAACGCGAACATCGACATTCCCTGTATCCTCTACAACGGCGCCGTATACCACCTGACCCTCGCACCGTACGCGAATCCTTCGGATCCCAACGGAGTGTACTGGGTCCTGAATTCGGTGTCCGTGACTCAGTAGCACCCTCCCGCTGAACTTTCGAATCCCCTCCGCCCGGCCCGAATTCCCCGGCGGAGGGGCTCCTTATTGAGTAACGCACCATTCCCGACGTTTCCGCGAAGAACCGGTCCGAAAAGAAACACTCCAAAAAATGTTGAATTCGAAATCGGTTCGGTGTATATATCAAAGATTGCTTGGGGATGTAGCTCAGCTGGGAGAGCGGTACGTTCGCAACGTACAGGTCGTGGGTTCGAATCCCATCATCTCCACCACGTAGTGAATAGAGGCGTAATCTTAACGGGTTACGCCTTTTGTGCTTTTGGAGAACGGCGATAGAGCGCCGCTGGGCGCCATCTTGTCGGGCTGATTGACGGCGTCCCTTTCGCTGCCTGGAATCAGCTGACCGTAAATATCCACAGTCGCCTGGATGCTGGAGTGGCCTACCGTTTTTCTAGCCTACCATACAAATACTAGCATCAACTTTTTGTGGTGTGTCTGAAATCTTGCCCTCAGATGGCTTTTCTCGATTTCCCCTTGTCCTACCCCTCGGAATGCCGGGATCTCCTGCGCCTGTTCCGAATTCGCTGACTCAGGGGTGGATTCGCCGAACAAGCCGGGCAGCCTCTCTCTTGCCCTTCTCAGTCGTGACCTTTGGGATGGTAAACCGATGCTGATTTGTACCATGAGCACAATCCTCGACGATCGTCTTGTCGCGCGGTAAGGTAGGCTGGCTGCCTTGTCGCACTTGAGGATCTCCGCACTTACCTCCTCCGCTTAGGGTGCCTTGGCCGTCGCTCACAGGTGCGTGCTCTGCCCTTGAAGCAAGGGTGAATCTTCTTTGGGTGGAGCAATGCGCCTTCAAGTTGGGCGGCATGACTGATTGTCGTCATTGATATAACTGATTCTCACTATTGCAGTTTTCCTCATTTCCGTGTATTTATTGAGTAGTATTTTCCCCGCACTCCCATCACCCACAGTCGCCAGCTCAGTGGTCAACTTCATGGCAAGAAAAATGGCGAGTGTTTAAATGAATAACCCTTCCACCGGAGCAAATCTTGGTTTCAACCAGAAACTGGGGGGGAAGCACACAACTGCGGAAGCCGGTCGAAATTGGACGGGGGAACGTGACTACAGATTGGCTTTTCACAGAAGATTTTTGAGAAAGCCGAGAATAGAGGAGGACCACTGTGAAAAAACGAAGACACCCGCAATGTCTGAAGTCTCATTGCCTGAAATTAGCCCACCGTGAAGGGCTATGTGAGGAGCACTACGAAGAGCACTTGCGTCAAAAGATTCGTCACCAAGAGGCCTTGGATGCATTACATTTCTCGGTAGTTGAAGGGGATCCACTTAACGATCCTGAACTTAGTAAGAAATTGCGGACCCTCCAAAAATGGTGGCAGTGGGCTTGCTCGATTCTGAACCCCGGTTTAGAGGATGCAGGCATGGAAGACAAAGCGCAATATGCAACACGTTGGTGTATCGCGTTGGCGCAGGAAATCGTTGATGCGGAAATAGCAATCCGAAAAGGCGTGAGTCCGCCTGATTCTTTGGAAACGACACGGGAATGGGTTTGGAGCCGGTTTCGCGGCCTTGAAGCAGAACTGATGAGCAATGGCCTGAATCGCCCCGAATAACGCATAATTGAGAGTGACGACGGAGTGTGAGACGCTGCCTCGAATCCAACTTGGAATGCGCTACTTATTTTGGCCGTAATTCCCCTTCACCGGAGTAACGGTCAACTCCAATAAGGGCGGAGGCGGACGTCTTAAGCTCGTAGTGTTGGCTCTGGATGGAGTGGCAGCCATAAAGGAAAATGATGGAATCCAAGATTATTAAAGCGTTGGTCGTCTTAGGGGTACCCGGTGTAGCCTTGGGGGTCTTTTATCTGGTCCTCCGGCAATTCAATTTTCAGTTTGAGACAATTGCCCCCACAGAGACGGCGGTAATTGCAGTCATTTTTCTTCTCATGGTTGGGGGCATCACCTTTTATGCAATTCATCGGTGGGCTCCAGAGCGCAGAATACAAGAATCTGAGGGTGGGGCGCAGTCAACCGCCCACGATCGTCCGGATGTGCGTGTGAAGGCAACTTGGGGAATTCCCACAGGGATGGGGCGAAACGTCAATAGCGTGCTCTTTATCGATATACAGAATCACTCGGACCAGATTTTCTTCTTTAATTCGTTATACCTTGAACTGAGCAAGGGGAAAACAATGGTTCCTCGGGTAGATGCGTTCGATAGACCGGTTCCGGGTCCCACGAAGATTGATCCCGGCTCCAGCCTCAATGTTGCGTTGGATTTCCTCGAGATCACCGGAGCGGCGCTTGAAGCTGGAGACCTAACAATTCAAAGAGTTGTCATTCGTGACCAAATAGATAGAGTCTTTTACTCCTCGACCGAGGATATGCAGATTGCCATCCATAATATGAAAATGTGGCAGAAAAAAGCCTGACCAGATCAATTTTATCCCGATTAAGGCTCGACTTGACAATGACCGTTATGTCAATCGAGCGAGAGGCTACTTCGAAAGGACGAAGAATGACACGCGTTATTCAGGTGACAAAGGTTCAAGAAACAGCCCTGTGGAAAAACTTGCCTGAGAGAGAGGGAGAAGTCGCGAGCAGCCTGTCCACCAATGTGAAATGCCTCTGTGAGGAAGCCGCCGATCGCATGAAGGCTGTGCCTGCTTATGCACCCGAATTCACTTTGCATGACGATCGTCACTTACTCCGGACCACTGAACTGATGGGGCTTATATTGGGCGACGAAATGGCAAAGCTCAACGAGATAGAGTTGGCTCTCCTTATCCTCTCTGCATTCTTTCACGACCAGGGCATGGTATTGTCTGAGGACGAACTGAAGGCCTTGGAGGAAGATGAAGATTTTCGGCTTTTTAGGGACAATTGGCGCGTGGAACATCCGAACTATGACGAGACGGCCAGGCAAATGAACGCCCCTCACATATCAGAAGAACGCAAAGAACAGCTTGCCAAGAAAATTGCCGAATTGGAGTCGGCCTTGCTGGTTGATCATATCCGAGAGACGCACGGGCATAGATCTGCCGAATTCATTCGCTCAAAATATGGACACGACAAGCGCATGGAGGTGCAACACGTTAATCTCTCCCCATTTTTGGCGAATCTATGTGAGTCGCACACACTTTCCGCTGCGGCACTTGTGCATGAAAGGGGCTTTCGTTACGACGAGCAGATTGGAACATTCACTCTGAACATGCCCTTTCTCGCTGTGATACTTCGGCTTGCAGATATTCTTGATTTTGACCGAGATCGGACGCCAGAGGTGCTGCTCAGAAGTATTCATTTCACGTCTCCTGTGAGCATACTTGAATGGGAGAAGCATCGCTCAGTGAGAGGTTGGAGAATATCGCCCGATCTCATACAGTTTGCTATCAAATGCGAACATCCTGTTTATGAAGCCACAGCGCGGAGGTATATGGATTGGGTCGACAGAGAACTCTCAGATGCTAGAGAAGTCTGTCGCATGCAGCCGCAGAACGTTAGTGCCTGCCAATTAAATCTTCCTGCGGTTGTGGACCGTTCCAGAATCGAGCCCCTTGATGATGCTTATCGCTTTCATGATCTCCAGTTCAGCCTTTCGAGGGACGAAGTCGTACGCCTTCTCATGACTGACAAACTCTACGGAGGGGAACATCTGTGCATTCGTGAGTTGCTTCAGAATTCGCTTGATGCATTGCGTTACCGCAGCGCATTGTTTTTCGAAGCAAAAGTGGGATGGGACGAGGCAACGGTAAAGCTTCGACACTACGTCGACGGAGACGGATATGAAATTGTGGAGTGCACCGACAACGGTTGCGGCATGGATGAGGAGATCATCCAGAACCATTTCGTCAGAATAGGAAGGAGTTTTTATCGCTCGCCGGTTTTCGAGCGAGAGAGAAATCGATTAAGGAGATCCGGAAATGATTTTGATCCTTGCTCACAATTTGGAATAGGCTTCATGTCTTGTTTCATGCTGGGAGATAGGATCACCATCACAACCCGTCGCGATTGCGGACAAGGGCGGGGCTGGGGGCCTCCGCTCATCATTCAGATCAACGGATTGAGTGGGCTCCTTGTCGTTCGTGATGGCCCCCCCCATCAACCTGTCGGAACTACGGTTTCGATAGTGTCGCGTCAAAAACCATCATTCATTGACACTTGGACTGATAAGGTTCAACTCTGCCGGGTTCTCAAAGGTTACGCCTTGGCCACTGAGTTCCCTGTTGTTGGGCGATGTGAGGTTCCAGAAATCGAGGAGTCAGTAACCATTCCCCCAAGTTATGAGAAAGATGCAACGCTTATAGAACAAGCAGAGGTGAGGAATCGCATATGTATTGAGCAGGACCTTTCAGAGGTTTCACCCTCGCTGAGAGGGTTCGTCCGGGAGTGCTTCTTAGCAGACGACGATGGCCTGCCTTGTCTTGCCAACTCTGAAGCGGAGTGGCGCGGTGAAATGGTTTCGACAAGGAAGGAGTGGGGGTTGTATCTTCTTCCAGCTAAAACTGAGTGCTCCAAGGACGATGACTACGGGATGGGATTCGTGCCTGTGTGCACAGATGGAATACTGATCGCTGGCGCGCCGGGCCGCGCTTCATTTCGCAAGGATACTAGGCTGAGGCTGGGCGAGTCAACATCCCGTATTTCCTCTTTCTCGCCTGCGTTGATAGACGCCCGTGGAGAGCTCAAACCTGAAATCACTCCAGGGAGAACGCCTATAAGACCTTCTTTCATAGAATCAGCCCCGGGATGGGACCGTCTACGTGTGGCCTTCAAAAAGGGACAGGGATTACTTTGGGAGCAACTTTCAAAGTACCTCCTCAAAGGACTCTCCCCTGAAACCTTTTGGAAGCTCTCTGCTGTGCACGAGCTCTCAGTCATATGGATTCCTACACAAACGCTGTGGCAAACCCTCTCTGTCTCTCTTGCAAAGGACAGTGAGTCGGGCCACTGGCAACTGGTTCGGGAACTTGGAGACATGTCGATGCACCATGACAGTGAATGGACTTTCGTGCTTAGAGATCAAAATGGGTACAATGTCGGACCTGATGCAAGTCTGAGTGCTTGGGAGAACGAGGGGGAAGAGCGCCCAAGCCTTGGATGGAACATGAATTGGATCGTTCTTCTGATGAGCAGCCTTGATGTTTTGGGCGACAAGGCGACTCTATCTCCTAAGCCCCCTTCATCTGGAAGAATCCCTCTCGCACCGTATGCAAAATCCAACGGGATTGGCGTCAGCATGTTTCTTCTTGACTATGTTGGCAATGCGAGTGATGCCTTGGCTGTTCAGACACCATACCCAACTGCGAACCGAAATCACGTCCTCTCAAAACTTTATCACGATTCCTTCCCGACAAGCACCCCTACACTCATAGCGAGTTTCGCTGAATCCTTCGTGCACTGCATCTCAGAATCAGTCAGCACGAAGGATCGGACCCCCTCGCTGGATGAACCAGGCTACTGGCAGAAACGTGTGGGCCACCTCTTTTTCTCCGTGCCATGGGATCAGTATGACAAATCTCTACGGCCGCCGTACAGACTATGGACGGCGGACAGGGGATGGTTCTGTTTTGAGGAAGAGGACTTTGCAAGGTGGCGAGACTCACCGGCGCGCATCGGGTGACCGGAAGGAGTATACCCCGAACATGACTTTCCATGGGAATGAACACTCGCCGCAGAGGAATTCACTGCCAGGAAAGTGTCTAATCGAACTCTGAAAAATCGGATTGGTACGCTCCCCTTCTGAGTACACCTCATTGCTCACAGGAGGGATCTGCATAACAAGTCGGGATACCACGTAGGTTTGTGGTGTGAGCAGTGTCTGAGAAGCTGAAGATGGTTAGTTACCACCAGTCTTTTATTTTGTTTAAAGAATAGATGATTTACCCGATATGATTTGTGTGCCGACAGGACCATTATTTGATGCAATTATCGTGCTGCAAATCCTACCTCCGACCGATTGGATCTTGACCGCCGATGGCAGCTGCAAGATATACACCAGCATGTGCCCTTTACCTACGACCTCGAGCCGAGCTAGGCGAGATCCCACCTCCAAGTGTGAGTGTAAGGAGATTCCAACGGGGATTGAAATCTCACAGTGTTGACTCCGCACGAGGTCTGTTAGCTCACAACAAATGCTACTTCAGGCGTTGTAAAAAACCAAAAAGTAGACTTATGTTGCCAAACCGGAGAACTAGTCAAAGAGAGGTAATAAAGCATGGAATCCAATCCAGCCGTCAATAAGTATAACCAAGGAGGCAACACCAAACACGGGCAGTACGTCTGCTTGGTCTGCGGCTTTAATATGATCGGCTTTCATCCCGAGCGTTGCCCATTTTGTGGTGCGGCAAGGAAGAATTTCATCACCTCTGAGGAATGCTCGGCCCGCTACCAGGTGGTGCAAACTCCGGTGGGCGAGAAGGTGACGAGGCTGAATTCCACTCCACCGCTCGGCCTTGAACATGCCGCATACCATATCGAAACCAGCGGCGGCACCTGTTGGATTGACTGTCCTTCATCTTTTGATTCCTCTCTGAAACAGGCGGACAAGATTTTTTTCACGCACCACCATTTCCTCGGCGCGTCCAATCAATACAGGGAACGCTTCACCGCCGAGATACACATCCATCGCAACGACTCGGTTCACGAGATCTGCCGCCCCTTCACTTTCGATATCACCTTTGAAGGGAACTTTCGCCATGAGGGCATCGAAGCTTTCCATATTGATGGCCACACCCCTGGCTTTACGTTCTATATTTTCGAAGATCTGCTTTTCATTTGTGACTACGTCTTTCTTCAAGATGAGAGCATGAAGTACAATCCTTTTGGCCCCGTAGGCCAAACCGTCGAAGGAGGTAGGCGAATCCACGAAATTCTCGAAGGACGGCCCCTCAGTACTGTCTGCGGTTACAATTACGTCTGCGCATACGATGATTGGAAACGACGGTTCGCCGCCGGGCCGCTGTTTAGCGGATTCTGAGAAAGTATAGCCCTCGATAGGGATAGGTCCGATCCGCAAAGTACGTCTTGTTTTGATGTCATTTACCCCGTGTTCCAGCAGAGCACTTTCTTCTATAGGAGGATACGACAATGGAGATAGACGCGATTCTCTGGCGTCGCTTGGACACCGCCGGTCACGACGCCTGCCGCCTGGTGACAGACGACGGCGCCCGGCGACTCGAGGGCGCAGCGGTGTTTGAGTACGAAGGTGTTCCGGCATATTTTGCCTATGACGTGGACTGTGACGAAGAGTGGCGGACGCGGGAGGGTTTCATCCGCGGCTGGCTGGGAGCGCGCCGCTTCGATTTCCGGATTGCGCGAACGCAAGATGCCGTTTGGACGCTCAACGGCCGGGTCGTTCCCGGCTTGGACGGGTGCGTCGATCTGGACCTCGAGTTCACCCCGGCCACGAATTTGTTCCAGTTGCGGCGCATAGCACTCGAGGTCGGACAGGCCGCTGATCTTGCGGTGGCATGGCTGGATGTGCATGTTGGAGCCTTCGACGTACTTCAACAGCGCTATGAGCGGCGTGGCGCAGAGGTATACTGGTACGAGGCTCCACGATTCGGCTACTTCGCTCTCCTTCAGGTTAGCGCGGTGGGTTTCGTGGAGAGGTATCCAAACCTATGGGAAGCAGAGGCCCGATCAAAAGGACGAGCTGTCGTCTGACGACCGCGTGCACGGGACGAAGAAGACCATTAACCCAAAATCGGGCGTTTGAGTTATCCGCTTGTTAAGGCTATACTGTCCAAGATTTTTCTCGAAGCTGCGAACAGGAGGAAATGAAGCGTCTTATTAGGTATCCCTGCTGAAAAAGAAATCGTGGAAATCGGTCCGGAGTGGGACAACCGCCCCGGAAATCATCCTTGCTCGAATAAGCACTTCCTCAGAGGAGACCGTGATGAGTGAACCGAACGAAGCGAAAACCTCCAGGTCCACCAAAGCCCTCGACGCGTCCAACCAGGTTTTTCCCCGTCTTATCGAGTATTACAAGCGTGCGTACAAAGCCAAGTCAACGGGTTCGAGCCAAATCGTGTATCACACGGGCAATGATCCCATCGAGATCGACTATGCCATGGGTCTTATCCCCATGTTTCCTGAAAACTTTTCCGCGGCCTGCGGAGCCGTTCAACTGGCCCGTGTCCTGATCGACGTGTCCGAAAACATGGGCGCTCCGGAAGATCTCTGCTCCTATTTTAAAACGCATTACGGTTTCATGAAGGGAACGTTCCCCGACGGCGTAAACCAAGCATTGAAGCGGATCCGTCTGCCGGACCCCGATCTGGTGGTGTCCAACAAGAACCTCTGCCGGCTGCATCCCCTGTGGATGAAGATTGCGGCGGAACATTACGGGGTCCCTTATTTTTCCATGGACGCGCCCGTTATGCCGCCCCGATACCAGAACAATGAAACGGCGTTTGAAGGCTTGTGGGGCGCGCACTACCGATACAAGGTAGGACCCGAGGCTCTGGACTATTGCGTGGCCCAGCTCGAGGAATACATTGCGTTTCTGGAAGCGCACACGGGCCGACGAATGGATTGGGATCGATTGCGCGAAGTGGTGGCATGCGCGGCTGAGCTGAACGAGTTGTTTCAACGCATTCTCGAACTCCGTCAGACCGTCCCGTGTCCGGTGGGCGGCGAGGACCTCAATACGCTGGTGTTTTTCCCCGTGTGCCTGGCGGGAACCCAGGAGGCGGTGGATGTGATCCGAGCCGCATTGACGGAGATCGAACAGCGGGTGGACGCAGGCCGAGGAGTGCTTCCGGAGGAACGTTTCCGGCTCATTTTCGACGGCATACCTCCCTGGTTCAACATGGGACTGTTTAACTACTTCCACAAATTCGGAGCCGTCAGCGTCGAGGAGGCGTATCCCAGGGCCTGGGTGGGCCGACTGGACCCCGAAAAACCCCTCGAGTCGCTGGCCGTCAAATACATGTTGTCCATGAACGCCACGGCCACCTACAGCGCGGTCAGCGAGCGCATCCAGGATCGTGTGCGGTCGTACCATGTGGACGGCGCCATCCTGTGGAACCTGCACACGTGCCGCCTGGTGAGCTGCATCGGGTTTCCCCGGGTCCAGACTAGTTTCGAACGGGACTGCGGCATTCCCGCCCTGTTGTTGGATTCGGATCAGGTGGACCCCCGGCGGTACAACGAAGCCCTGGTTCTCGGCAGGATCGACGCGTTCATGGAGATGCTCGAGCAGCGGAAATACGGGGGTCAAGTCGGGCGCATATCGGAGTGACAGTCGGCCGGGGGAATAAGATTCCCCCGGACCCCCTGTGCGGACTCCGTTCCGCCGAGGCGGAACGGAGTCGTCATGCCGAGTTGGCTT